>JBCDLV010000123.1:0-9430 GCA_038744895.1 Bacteroidota bacterium
GCAGCAGTCTCGAACAGCTCAGCACGAACGGATGCGATGTCGTCGGTGACGTACTCGACCCGCGCGATGTCGTGGATTCCGATCTCGGCCGCAGCCACTGCCAGCACGCCGATCTCGTCGCTCCGCTCGTAGGTCACGATCACGTTCCGTTGAACCTCGAAGCCGGCATGGACCTCCGTGGCGATGGTGGCGCCCGTGGCTGCGTTGTACTCGTACTCGAACAACTCGACTTGCGTCACCGGGTCGACGCTGACTGCCCGGACGCGAGCTTCGATCGACTGCATGAAGGCATGGGTCTTGGCCTCGACCTCGGCGGTAGCCTCCTCGACGGACGAGGCACTCTCCGAGATGCTGAACGTGGCGACATAGCGATCAGCGGACCGATTGACGAGCACGTAGGCATGGAGAACCATCGTCGAGTCGTTGGACGGGCTCGTCAGGTCAGACGGTACGGCAAGCGAGTTGGGCGTCCCAGTTGGAAGCACCGGTCTCAGAACCCGACGCTCAGCGGCGAGCGCTTCGTTTCCCACGACCTGCGCTGGTGCGACCGTCGCGAACAAAAGGAACACAAACCAAGGACGCATCTCCAGAAGGTGCCGAGAGCCAGCGTACAATAGGCCCGCTGCTCAGATCTCAAGGCATGACTCGTCCTTTTCTCCTCGCCCTGGCGCTGCTTTTCGCCATTCCGCCCGTGCTGGGACAAGTCGCGGGCGATGTCGTTTTGAACGAGATCATGTACGACCCTCCTCCTTCCCAGCCCTCGGGGAACGAATGGGTCGAAGTTCTCAACGCCAGCGGTGCGCCACTGGACTTGAGCGGCGCGACGTTCACAGACGGAACCGGCACGTCAGACCCGCTCCCTCCGGGGACCACACTGGACGACGGCGCCTACCTGGTGATCGTCCGCGATGCGGAGGACTTCGTGGCGGCCTACCCCGGCATCGCGTTCGTCGAGGTCGACGGCTTTCCGGCGCTGAACAACTCGGGCGACCGCCCCGCTCTCGTGCTCAACGGGTCCGAACTCGACGCGGTACCGTACGCGCCGTCCTGGGGTGGCGCGGACGCCTCGCTGGAGCGGCGCGACCCGCTCGGGCCGAGCGACCAGCCCGCCAACTTCGGCACCAGCACCGCCGCCAGCGGGGGAACGCCGGGCGCGCAGAATTCCCTCGTGGAGATCGACACCCGGCCACCAGTGCTGGTCTCCGCAGAGGCTCCCGACGCCCTGAGCATCCGGCTGCTCTTCGACGAGCCGCTGGACGAGGCATCGGCAGAGAACGCAGCCAGCTATGCCATCGACGGAGGCATCGGCGCACCGCTGGCGGCTGACCTTGGACCGGACGGGACGGAGGTCCTGCTGGCGCTGGCAGCCGCGCTGGTCAACGGGCAGACCTACACTGTCACGGCGTCGAACATCGGCGACACGAGAGGGAATGTTCTCGTCTCGGCCACGGCCTCGTTCTTCTTCGGCCAGGGCGACGCCGCCGATCCGCGGGACGTCGTCATCAACGAGTTTCTGTACGACGAACCCTCGTCAGACAACCCCGGCGAGTTCGTCGAACTGTTCAACCGCAGCGACCGGACGTTCGACCTCCGCGACTTCACGCTCAACGACGGCACCGGCGACGACCAGCCGATCACGGACCAGCCCGTGTTTCTTGCGCCGGGAGGCTTCGCCGTCATCGTGGAGGACGGCGCGGACTTCGCGCAGGTCTTTCCGGGCGTTGCGTTCATCGACCAGCCGGGGTGGAGCGCTCTGAACAACTCCGGCGACGTGATCGTGCTCAAGTACCTCGGTACGGAAATCGACTCGCTCCAGTACGTGCCGAGTTGGGGGGGCGAGGATGCGTCGCTGGAACGAAGGGACCCGGAGGGCCCCTCTTCCGTCGCCGCCAACTGGGAGACCACGTCCGACCTGCGCGGGGGCACGCCAGCCGCGGAGAACAGCCAGTTTGCGCCCGACGTGACGGGTCCGCAACTCACGGGCGCGACGGCATCCCGAGACGGACAGGTGGTGACCGTGACGCTCGACGAGCCCGTGGAGCCGCAGTCCACCGCTGGCGCCTTCACGGTCGATGGCGTCGGTGTCTCGGCTGTCGACTACGCACCGGAGACGACGACCGTGGTACTCGTCTTGGCTTCTCGCCTGCCTGCCGGCACCACGACCGTCACCGCCAGCGGGCTCCGCGACCTCCTGGGGAACGAGACCGCGTCGACCTCAACGACGGTCGAGTTCACGCCGGATGTGACGCCACCCAGCCTCTCGCGAGTGACCGCGAGCTCGCCCACGGTGCTCCAGGTCTCGTTCACTGAGCCCGTCGTCCTGAGCATCGCCCAGTTCTCTGTCGAGGGCACGTCGGTGACGTCTGCCGTAGCGACGGACTCTGACGACGGAGGCACGACCGCTGCGGAACTCTCCCTGTCTCCCGCGCTCCCGGACCAGGCGCTCTACAGGCTGTCCGTAGCAGCCCTGACCGACCTGGCCGGCAACATCGCCGCGGACGAGGCCGCCTTCTTTCTGGGCACCCCTGACGCGCCGCAGGCGGGCCAGATCGTGATCACCGAGATCATGTTCGACCCACAGAACGGCAGCGACGGGGAGTACCTGGAGGTACTCAACACCTCGTCCGACGGCGTCTTCGATCTTCGGACGGTCGACCTCGGGGACGACGACGAGGACGGCGGCCCGCTGGCGGAGTCACCCGTGATCCTGCTTCCTGGGGAGTATGTCGCCCTGGTCCGCAATGTCGAGGGGTTCCGCGCCGTGTTTTCCGACGCGCCGTTCGCGGAGGCGGGGAGCGTCATCGGGCTCTCGAACTCGGGGGAAACGCTGGTGCTTCGCGCCAGCGGGGTCGTCCTGGACGCGGTGCCGTACGACCCTGACTGGCATCGCGTCGAACTGGACGATGCGACCGGGATCAGCCTGGAGCGACGGGATCCTGCTGGCGCGTCGGATAGCCCTGCCAACTGGTCGTCGTCCCTGTCCGACCTCGGCGGCACGCCATCGGCGGAGAACACGCTGTCGATCGCCGAGTCGCCTGTCGAGCGCGAGGCATCGTTGAGAGTCACCAGTCCGTTCGCACCGACGCGAGGCGAAGCTGCCGAGATCACCGTCACGCTCTCGGCAAATGCGTCGCTCGTCCGGGCGCGCATCTACGATGGCGGCGGGCGTGAAGTCCGGGAGCTCGAACCGGGGCGCCTCGTGGGCGGTACGGCTACGCTGCTCTGGGACGGCACCGGTGACGACCGCCGGCCTCTGCGCGCGGGTATCTACGTGGTACTGGTCGAGTCGGTGGACGCGGAGGGCGGCACGACGGAAGCTGTCCGCGGCGCCGTCGTGCTGGCGCGCCCGGAGTAGCCAGGCAGCTGGCGCAGTGACCTCTCCGATGTTGGAGACTCCGCCAGCGGGGGGCTCCGGGAGGGTCCGCGAACGTCGGCGGTTCTGTCGCAGGCTCCGTACCTTCCGTTCAGGGTGGGCGTCGGACGGCTCGGTGGCCCCTACGACAGGTAGACAGAGAATCCACGGATCGCCCTGCACGTATGGAACAGCACCGCCCGTTCCTGATTCGAGCACGCCTCCCCCACAACTCATGACTCCCACAGTTGCCCCCACGCCTTCCGCGACGGGCGCGCCGGCTCTACCGCCGCCGGTCAGCCTGACGGACCGGGCCGCGAGCGAGGTGCGGCGCATCGTCGCGAACAAGCAAATTCCTGCCCAGTACGGCCTCCGCGTCGGCGTCAAGGGGGGTGGGTGCTCGGGCATGAGCTACGTACTCGGTTTCGACAAGCAGAGAGACCATGACCTCACGTTCCAGATCGACGCCGAGGCCGGAGACCCCATCACGGTGTTCATGGACAAGCGCCATGGGCTCTACTTGATGGGCACGACCGTCGACTACCACGACGGCCTCGACGCGCGCGGATTCGTCTTCGAAAACCCGAACGCCACCCAGACCTGCGGCTGCGGCAGTTCATTCGCTGCCTAGCCCCTACGGGCACGATGGGGTACCTGGTACGAGGTACGCCCCTCCACACGCCCCGACCCAGCACCAAGTACCTCGTACCGACCTCCATGGAAGGCAATTTTTCCAACCGCGTTCGCGACGTGATCTCCTACTCGAGAGAGGAAGCGATCCGCCTCGGGCACGATTACATCGGCACGGAGCACCTTCTCCTCGGCATCATCCGAGAGGGCGAGGGCATCGCCGTCAAGATCCTCCGCAACCTCGGCTGCGACCTCTTCAAGCTCAAAAAGGCGGTCGAGGACACAGTCCGGAGCACCGGTGGCACCCTCACGGTGGGCAACATTCCCCTGACGAAGCAGGCCGAGAAGGTTCTCAAGATCACCTACCTCGAGGCCAAGCTCTACAAGAGTGACGTGATCGGCACCGAGCACCTGCTGCTCTCCCTTCTGCGTGATGACGAGAATGTCGCCGCACAGATTCTCCAGCAGGCATTCTCGGTGAGCTACGACGCGGTCCGCGCAGAGCTCGATTCCATCCTGAGCGGCAAGGCGTCCCCGCGCGCCTCCTCCGACGCGCCCAGTAGCGGAAGCGGGCGCGGTCGGTCCCGCTCCAGCAGCAAGAAAGAGATGGCAGAGAAAAGCAAAACCCCCGTCCTAGACAACTTCGGCCGAGACCTCACCTCGCTCGCCGAGGAAGGCAAGCTGGACCCGATCGTCGGCCGAGAGGTCGAGATCGAACGCGTCGCGCAGGTCTTGTCCCGCCGCAAGAAGAACAACCCGGTCTTGATCGGTGAGCCCGGTGTAGGCAAGACGGCGATCGCCGAGGGTCTCGCCCTGCGAATCGTGCAGCGCAAGGTGAGCCGCGTCCTCTACGACAAGCGGATCGTCACGCTGGATCTGGCCGCCCTGGTGGCCGGGACCAAGTACCGCGGTCAGTTCGAGGAGCGCATGAAGGCTGTGATGACGGAGTTGGAGAAGAACCAGGACGTCATCCTCTTCATCGACGAGCTCCACACGCTCGTCGGGGCAGGTGGCGCCAGCGGGTCCCTGGACGCCAGCAACATGTTCAAGCCTGCACTGGCACGCGGCGAGATCCAGTGCGTCGGGGCGACGACGCTGGACGAGTATCGCCAGCACATCGAGAAGGACGGCGCGCTCGACCGGCGCTTCCAGAAGATCCTCGTCGATCCGGCCACGCCAGAGGAGGCGGTCGAGATCCTGTCTCAGATTCAGTCCAAGTACGAGCAGCACCACAACGTCGAGTACGACGAGGGGACGGTCGAGCTCATCGTCAAGCTCTCAGAGCGATACATCACCGACCGGCACCTCCCGGATAAGGCCATCGACGTGCTCGACGAGGCCGGCGCCCGCGTGCACCTCGCCAACATCAAGGTTCCCGCGGAGGTCGTCGACCTGGAGGAGCAGATCGAGAAGGTCAAAGAAGAGAAGCAGGCCGTCGTGAAGGCCCAAGACTTCGAGGAGGCAGCACAGCTCCGCGACAGAGAGAAGAAGCTCCAGGAAGAGCTGGAGAACGTCAAAGCCGAATGGGAGCGCCAAGCGGAGGACGAGACGTACCCCGTCACAGAGGCTGACATCTCGGCCGTCGTCGCCATGATGACGGGCGTCCCCGTCGACCGCGTGCAGACCTCTGAGGGGACCAAGCTCCTCAACATGGAGGAGGATCTCAAGGGCAAGGTCGTCGGCCAGGACGAGGCGCTCGTCAAGCTCTCGCGCTCGATCCGTCGCACCCGCGCGGGCCTCAAAGACCCCAAGCGGCCCATCGGCTCGTTCATCTTCCTCGGGCCGACCGGCGTCGGCAAGACGGAGCTGGCGAAGCAGCTCACGGAGTACCTCTTCGACAGCCAGGACGCGCTCATTCGGATCGACATGTCCGAGTACATGGAGAAGTTCTCCGTGTCGCGGCTGGTCGGTGCGCCTCCTGGCTACGTCGGCTACGAGGAGGGCGGTCAGCTCACCGAGAAGGTCCGCCGCAAGCCTTACAGCGTGGTGCTTCTCGACGAGATCGAGAAGGCGCACCCGGACGTGTTCAACATCCTGCTCCAGGTGCTCGACGACGGGATCCTGACCGACGGCCTCGGCCGCCGCGTCGACTTCCGGAACACGATCATCATCATGACCTCGAACATCGGGGCGCGGGACATCAAGAACCTCGGCAAGGGCATCGGCTTCAGCCTCACTGAGGAGACGTTCGACTACTCGAAGATGAAGTCGACCGTCGAGGACGCCCTCAAGAAGGTGTTCAACCCCGAGTTCCTCAACCGGATCGACGACGTCATCGTCTTCCACCCGCTCGAGAAGTCGCACATCCTCCAGATTATCGACGTGATGAAGACCGACCTCTTCGCGCGCGTCGCCGAGCTGGGCATCGAGATCGAGCTGACGGATGCGGCCAAGAACTTCCTCGTCGAGAAGGGCTACGACCCGCAGTTCGGCGCGCGGCCGCTGCGCCGGGCGATCCAGAAGTACGTCGAGGACCCGATGGCCGAGGCGATCCTGACCAACGACCTCCAGGAAGGCGCCAAGATCACGGTCGACCACAAGAAGGACGCCGAGGAGCTGAGCTTCAAGACGCGGAAGCCGCGCAAGAAGAAGGCGGCCCCCGCAGAGGAGGCGTCCGAGGCCGAAACGCCGGCAGCCGACGACTAGGCCGCTGCCTCACGGTTCCGTTCCCTGCCCCGCTGGCGCCTTTCGCCAGCGGGGCTTTGGGTTGTAGGCCAGTGGCCTCACCGTCCGCAGCGTGGCCCCGAACAGAACAAACCGACTCGCAACGATAGCGACGGATAGGCTGGCGGTTCTCAGGACACCTTCGATGACCGCAGACCTCCGCCATGAAGCTGCGCAGGCCCGCCGCCCACCCGGGGCACGCACAGCGCTGGGGCTCGACCCGGTGATGGTCGATCAGGACAGGGTTCGAGCCTGCTGCAACGAAAAGCGCCAGCCCTCCGATCGGAGGACTGGCGCTTTGAGAAGCGAAGCTGCTCGGTTTAACGAACGAGGCTAATCGATCGGGTGGCCGTCTGGCCACGACCGTCCGTCGCGCGAACCAGATATAAGCCCGGCGGTAGGTTGTCGGCTTCGACTCGCAGGGTGTAGGTCCCAGCGCTTACCTGTCCTTCGTGGAGCAACGCGACGCGCCGGCCGAGGGCGTCGTGTACAGCGACCGTCATCGTCGTTGACTCGTCGATGGTGAGCGTGAGACGCGTCTGAGAGGAGAACGGGTTCGGGCTCGGTGCCGAGAGCCGGAACGGCTGGGTCGCGTCGTCGGCGTACTCGAGGGTCACCGTCGCACCCGGAGTTGGGGCTGCCTGTGCAGGCACCGCAACGAGCGCCAGCAGGGCAGCAGCGAGGAGTAAGGTGTAACGCTTGCGCATGGCAGGAGGAGTCCGGCAGAAAGATCGGCGTGTCGGACTTCACATCCAAACGCCGGGGCACGAAGAGTGTTGCAAGGAACGTGCCCGCTACCAAAGGCGGCGGTTGGTCGGGGAAGCCATCGACCGTGACAACACGCTAGACTGCTCTTTGACGCCCGTCATCCTGGCGACGAGCGCCAACGCCATACCCGCCAAGAAACCGCCGATGTGTGCACCGTACGCGACGCCTCCGGTGTCTCCGGTGGCCGCCGTCGAGCCCCACTGGTTCACAAACTGGAACGCGATCCACAAGCCCAGGACGATCACGGCAGGCACCGAGACGACGCGAAAGAAGAACACAGCGTTGACCTTATTTCGCGGGAACAGCACCAGGTAGGCCCCGAGGACGCCCGCGATCGCCCCGCTGGCGCCTAGGTTGGGAACCAGCCCGTCTGGCATCATCGCCACCTGCACGAGTGTCGCGACGATCCCGCTGACCAGATAGAAGGCCACGAAGCGTCCAGTCCCGAAGCGATGCTCAACGTTGTCGCCGAAGATCCAGAGGTACAGCATGTTGCCGCCGATGTGCATCCACCCGCCGTGCATGAACATGGCCGAGAGGACCGTCAGGTAGACGAGGGGCGCCGGTCCAGGACCGGGCCGCTGTGGGATTTGCTGCGCTGACGTGATCTGGACGGTCGGGTCCTCCTCAGGAATCGGCTGGCTGTTGACGAGGTCGCGTCCTGACGTGAGCTCCTCAGGGACGACGCTCCACCCGTATGTGAACGAAGGCTCTGCGAGCTGGTACGCGAAGACGAGGACATTCGCGGCGAGAATCAGGATCGTGGCCCAGGCAGGGCCATCCAGCTTGCGATCGTCGTCGCTGATGGGGAAGAGCATGGACGCGGGGTAGGTTGCGGCTCCCAACCCTACGACTGTGTCTTCGGGTCCCTCGACTGTCACCCTCGTCGGCACCGGCCTGATCGGTGCGTCGGTGGGTCTCGCCCTCCGGCGTCGTCATCCTGATCTCTGGGTGATCGGAGTCGACGCGAGTGACGCTCATGCGGCAGAAGCGCTCCGTCGGGGTGCCATCACAGAGGTGGCAACGATACACGAAGGCATCCCGCCAGCGGACCTCGTCGTCCTGGCGACGCCGCTCGACACGCTCGCGGAGCTCATGCGCGCCGTAGGCCAATTGGCAAAGCCCGGCGCTGTCGTGACAGACGTCGGGTCGGTCAAGGGCACGGTCCTCCGGGCTGCGCGTCAGCTTCCCGAGTCCGTTCGGTTCGTCGGCGGCCACCCGATGGCTGGCGCTACCGTTGGAGGCCCATCCCTGTCCGATCCTCTTCTGTTCGAGAATGCAGTGTGGGTGCTCTGCCCTACCCCGCAGTCGCCACTCGAGGCAACGCCAGAGATGCGCTGGCTCACTGATGCGGCCGGTGCACGCGTCGTGGTCATGGACGCAGAGCGGCACGACGCAGCGGTCGCTGCGGTCAGCCACGTGCCGCAGCTCCTCGCCGTGGCACTCGTCGAGGCGGCCGCGGCCACAGGAGACGACGCGCTCACGCTGGCAGCAGGCGGCTTCCGTGACATGACCCGCATCGCAGGCTCTCCCTTCTCGACCTGGCGCCCGATCCTGGAGGACAATCGAGAGGCCGTCCTGATCGCCCTGAATCAGCTGACGACCCAAATCGATGTGATTCGCTCATCGGTGGCATCATCGCCAGCGGGGCTAGCCGACGTGTTCGAGCGCGCGGGGGCTACACGAGCGTCGCTGCCAGCCTCGTCCAAAGGATCGATCAACCCGCTGGCGGATGTCGTGGTGTGGGCCGACGATGCGCCGGGGTTCCTGCACAGCCTGACAGGCGTCGTCGCGGACGCTGGCCTGAACCTTCGCGACGCAGAGCTTCTACGCATTCGCGAAGGGGAAGTCGGCACGTTCCGGTTCGGCTTCAGTAGCGCGGACGATGCCGACGAGGCCGTACGCGCACTCACGCAGGCCGGCTACCGAGCGACGCGACGCTAGGCATCGTCGGCAGGCAACGGCCCATCGAACGCAGCAGACGACTGCCCGACATCCTTCAAGTCGGCGGCTCCA
>JBCDLV010000124.1:0-9399 GCA_038744895.1 Bacteroidota bacterium
AATGGAGATGGTCCGGCCCAGGTCCTTGCCTGTGTAGCCGAGCGTCGCTGCGGTATCCGCGCCGTCTCCGGAGACCGCGTCGGTCACCGCCTCGACGACGGCGCCAGCAGCATCCGCAGCAGCCTCGACGACGGTCTCGGCGGCCTCTACGACGGTCTCAATCACACCGCCGTCGTCCGAGTCGGACGTGACGGCGTTGTCTTCGGCGTCACCTGCTGGCGCATCGCCAGCGGGTGCGTCTGCGTTGGCTTCGGGGGCATTGGCCTCTGGAGCGTCCGTCTCCGAAACATCGGCTTCTGAGGCCTCGGCGTCTTCCGTCGTGGCCTCCTCCGCTGGCGCTCCGGCAGTTGCGGCCTCCTCTGTGGGAGCCTCCTCAACAGCAGTCTCCTCGGCGGTTTCAGCCGGAGCCTCTGCGGTGGTGTCGTCGGTTGCGGTCTCTTCTGCCACGGGCGCCTCGTCGGAGGCCGCGCCGTCGCCAGAAGGGGTCGTGTCGGCAGTGGGCTCGTCGACGTTGACAGCCGTGGTGTCGCCCTCCTCGGGCGTGGTTGGGGTCGTGTTGTCAGCCATATGGCGGTATCGGCGTCCGGTCCCGAAATGGGGAGAGGCGAACGGTCGCCGGGAAGGGTTTTGAGGTGAAACGAGCGCTACGCGGGCGGCCTCTCCGCCCGGCATGGCCGGAGGCACGCGAAGCGAAACGAAACGGCGCTAGGCGCCGAGGGTAGCCGAGGACGCCGTGCGACGGATCGCATCGAGGACGTGCTCGACCTGCTGGTCGATGGTCAGGGTCGTGGTATCGAGCGTGACGGCATCGGGGGCCGCTTTCAGCGGTGCGAGATCACGACCGGCATCGCGCGCATCGCGCGCAGCCAGCTCCGACCGGACCGCGTCCAACGTCCCAGCGTCAGGCTCAGATCCTCCCACTGCGAAGTCCGCCAGGCGGCGGCGTGCGCGAGCGTCGAGGTCGGCCACGAGAAAGAACTTGACGTCGGCGTCGGGGAACACCACCGTGCCGATGTCGCGCCCTTCGAGCACCACCCCGCGAGCGTCGGTCGCTTTCGCGACGCGCCGTTGGAGTGCGACCATGGCCTCGCGGACAGGGCCGAGTGCACTCGCGAGCGATGCGGCCTCGGCAGCATCTGGCGTTCGGATCCGATCGGTCACGTCAGCCCCATCGAGGGAGACGTGCACCCTGTCGGGGCCGGGGGTCAGACGGATGTCGAGGCCTGAGACGAGACCGCGGGCTGCGTCGTCGGTGAACGGAAGGCTCTGGTCACGAAACGCGACCCCGACGGCTCGGTACATGGCACCGGTGTCGAGGTAGAGCCACCCGAGCCGCTCGGCCACCCGCCGCGCCGTCGTGCTCTTTCCAGACCCAGCAGGTCCGTCGATCGCGACGATCACAGGCGATGGAGTGCTCAAGGGAGCCCACAAGTATAGCCCGCTGGCGTCGGAATCCCGATCCCTGGGGTGTGAGGACGGCGTGAGGGTTTCTGGAGCGACACGGCCTCGGGACAACGCTCCACCCTATGTTTGGGCACCCAGATACCGGCGGATATGCGACACCTCTGCTACACCCTCGTGATCGCGCTCGCCGCATGCTCGGACTCGCCGCCTCCCGCTGGCGACGGTCCCGATCCGGAGGCGGTCGCTGCGACCGTCGCGTCAGGACCCGCAGATCCGGCCGCTCTCCCCTACTTCGTCCTGGGCAGCCAGGCCCGAAGTCGCCGACCCGGGTGGGTCCCCTTTCCACGCGACTCGGCGGCACGGCGCCAGCGGGTGGAGCGTCAGAGGAGCATCGCCCGTGCAGAGATGGACTTGGCCACCCGCGTCGGGCGCGCAGGCGACTGGCGGGCCGCCGATGCGATTCTCCTGGATGCATTCGGTCCGGACTCTGTCGTGTCGGTCCGTAGCGCGGTGCAGATGCTCGACCGGTTCTTGCTTCGGGGCGAGCAGGACGCCGACAAAGCCGAGGCACTCGGGCGGTACACGCAGGTACTCCTCGACTACCAGTCTGAGGAGGGTGCTCTCCTGCTCTGGGCGCTGCTCCGGCTGGAGGGGCACTGGGAGGAGGGACGCCGCCAGCGGTCAGCCAGGATGGCGGCGGACAGGCTGGGCGGTGCGTATGCCCGCATCGCCGGATGCGTCGACTGCACGACCGAGCAGGCTCTGTCGGCCATGTGGCCCGCAACGCGACGTTCCAAAGAAGACATCCTCCGCGACATCGCGGCGGTGCATCGGGAGCTTCGACAGATCGAACTGGCCGGCACGCCCATGCCCGGCTGAGCCCCGCTGGCGGTACCCTTGATGCGGGCGTGCCACACGAGACGAGTGTGGTGAGGGCGTTCACCCACAACGTCGGTGCGCTTTACCCCAGCCGGGAGGACCGGGGCGCAGCTCCGACCGCGGTCGCGATGGCCAGGTTCTGCGTCGGTCTCTGAGGGCCGGAGCGCACGCGGTCCGCCTCACCGCCCGTCGGCGAGCGCGGCGACCGCGCGCTCCTGCTGGCCCCGCGCCTCTCGTCGGCGGAGCACGGACGGCGGCGCCGCCCGGACCCGGCAGTCGGCGATGGGACACCGCTCGCAAGTCAGGCTCACGTCGACCCGCTCGAGCGCGGGGTCGTCCCAAAACCGGACGCGCCGCCGGGTTGGCGCCGAGAGCCTGAGCCCGAGCGAGACGGCTGAGTTGACGCCGGGCCGGAGCGAGAGCGGCCGGGCCACGGCGACGGCGAAGAACTCCTCGTCGTCGGCCGCCGCCGCACCGGGCGCCGCGGTCCCCGGCGCGAACCGCTGGCGCTGGGCTACCACGACCGACGTCGGCGACGGCTCGCTGCGCCCGGCCGCCTGGCCTTGCGCACGGTCGAGCGCCGCGAGCGCGCGAAGGCCCGGCCAGCGCCGACACCAATGCTCATCGGCCGCGATCCCATGCGGAACCGGGACCGGGCTGAGGTTGAACGACTTCGTCAGCGTCACGTGGTCGCTCGGCGTGGCATGGTGGAACCGGAGGAAGTAGAGCTCCGAGAGCCCGAGCGCCTCCGGGACCCGCTGGGTCAACCGGTGGAGGACCATCTCGGGCGTAGCGTCGAACCGGTCCAGGAGGTTGAGCACGAGCGCCGGATCCCATGCCGTCTCGACAGCGAGCGACGCCAGCGCGTCGTCGACCTCGGCGGCCGGCAGGAGCATCGCGCCGGCCACATACGACGCCTCGAAGTAGCTGAACACCTCCTCGAACCGCTCGACCCGCACCCACGGCGACGTCAGCGGCCGGTGCTCGGGGTCGAGCGTCAGGAACGCGAGTTCGCGGGCGTAGACGAACGCCTGCTGGGTGTCGGTGAGCGCGCCGTTGACGTGCAAGGTCTTGACGTCCCCCTCGACGAGGACCGACCGGAACGTGCCTAAGATGGGGTCCGCGCCGAGCCGCTCGGTCTCGACAGCCACGTCGCGAGCCTCCAACTCGGCGCGGAGCCGGTCCGCAGTGGGTGGCCCGTCGCCGGAGACCCCGGCGCGAAGCCGGTCCGCGAGCGCCTCGAGGTCGGGGAGGTGGTTGGCGTGGACCTGTTGGTAGGCTCGGAGCGCGGCTTTGAGCACGTCCTCCACGCGAGCGTCGTAGGCCCGGGCCAGGTCGGTCAGCGCGCCGACGAGCGCGTCGGACTTGTCGGGGGCACCGGAGAGGAGGGCGACGACCGCCTTTGGATCGACCCCGAACAGGTCGAACGGGAACGACCGGAGAAACGGACTCTCGATGGCCTCCTTCAACGCCCCCAGGCCCTTGTCGACGCGGAGCGATACGAGATCGTCGTAGGGCACGCCGAGCGCGTGGGCGAGGTCGACGAGCTTGTCGGGCTTGGGGTACTTCTTGCCCTGCTCGATCTCGGATAGGTAGCTCACCGAAAGCCCTGCCCTCCGGGCCACGTCTTTGAGCCCGAGGTCCCGTTCGTGGCGTAGCGCGCGGAGTTTGACGCCGAGGATGAGGCGGAGGCGGTCGGGCATGGATGCAGTTCGCTGGTGGCGTAAATCGGAACGGCGAAGTAGCGCTGACGTGCGAGAATCAGCGGTCAGCGAAATTACGCTTGATCTGTTAGGACGTCCCGGTTACTGTCAGCGAAACTTCGCTATACCTCTCTTCCCCGCTATGTCCTTCCGTCCCACTCCCACCGGCGCCGACGGCGTCGCACTCCACGCTGGCGCCGATGCGCCCGAGGCCCGCGAGGTCCTGACGCCAGAGGCTGCCGCGCTCGTCGGCCGACTCCACCGCGCGCTTCAGCCCGAGCGCGCCCGGCTCCTCGACGCCCGCCGTGACCGGCAGGCTGCCTACGACGCCGGCGCGCTGCCGGAGCGCGTCGAGCACGCCGCCGCTGCCGGCCGCTGGCGCGTCGCCCCGCTCCCCGACGACCTGCTCACGCGGCGTGTCGAGATCACCGGGCCGGTCAACGACGCCCGGATGGTCATCAACATGCTCTCCCGCACCGCCAGCGGCGAGCGCGCCGACGCAGCGATGCTCGACTTCGAGGACAGCATGAAGCCGTCGTGGGCCAACGTCGTCGCTGGCGTCCAGAACGTGGCCGCCGCCGTGCGCGGCACGCTCACGGCCGTGAAGACCGACGAGGGTGGGGCCGTCGTCAAGCGGTACGCAATCGACCCCCGCGACATGCCACTCGTAATGGTCCGCGTGCGGGGCCTCCACCTCGACGAGGCCAACGTTCGGGTCGACGGCGAGCCCGTCGCGGCTGGGCTCCTCGACCTGGCCTTGTTCGCGTGCCATGTGGCGTGCGCGCTGGTCGCGCGCGGTCAGACGCCCAAGGTCTACGTCCCCAAGGTCGAGCACTACCTGGAGGCCCGGTGGTGGAACCGGGCGCTCTCGGCCGTCGAGGACGAAGTCCGAGGGCTGAAGCGATCGGACATCCGGGCCACATTCCTCATCGAGACGCTTCCGGCCGCGCTCCAGATGGAGCCGATCCTCTACGAGCTCCGCGACCACGCCGCTGGGCTCAACGGCGGGCGCTGGGACAAGATCTTTTCGGACATCAAGTGCCTCCGCATGCACGACGACCGCGTGCTCGCCGACCGCGCGACGATCGGGATGAACCGGCCCTGGATGCGGGACTACGCCCGCGAACTCATCCGCGTGTGCCACCGGCGCGGGGCGTTCGCGATGGGCGGGATGGCCGCGTTCACGCCGGGCCGCGACCCCGAGACGCGCGAGGCACAGACGGCGAAGGTCGTCGAGGACAAGGAGTTCGAGGCGTCCATCGGCCACGACGGCTGCTGGGTCTCGCACCCCTACTTCATCGGCCCGGCCATGCGCCCGTTCTTGGATGCGCTCGACGGGGCCGAGAACCAGCTCGGCGTCGTCCCGGACAACCTCGCAGACGAGCCCGACCTCATCCCCCAGGGCGGCGGGCCGTACACCCTGGACGGCCTGCGGACGAACGTCCGCGTCGGGATCGCCTACCTCAAGGGGTGGAACGAGGATGTCGGGTGTGTGGCATGGGACGACCTGATGGAAGACCTCGCCACGCTCGAGATCAGCCGCGCCCAAGTCTGGCAGTGGCGCGCCCGGGGGGTCACGCTCGACTCGGGCGAGACGGTCACGGACGACCTCGTCGCTCGTGTCTTCGACCAAGAGGTCGAGCGGATCGCGGCCGAGCTGGCCGACGCCTTTTCGGGCGACGCCCTCGACGCCCAGCGCGCGCGCTACGTCGCCGCCGCCGAGGACGCCCGCGCCGTGTTCCTCGAAGCCGACATGCGCCCGTTCCTCACTGACACCTCCGAGCTGGCCGAGATCGCCGACGCGGCTTCCGAGGCCGACACCCCCAGCGGCGACGGGTCCGCCGCCGAGCCGGTCCCCGCGCCCGTCGACACCGCGCCCGTCGACCCCGCCGCTTGATCCCGTTGGCGGTCGCCGCCGCGCGCCCTCTCCGGCCGCGACGCGGCCACGAACCCCACCGCGCCTCCCCGCACCGACATGGAACTCACCTCCGCCTCCGCCGCCCGCCAGATTCAGAACGACTGGGACCAGAACGCCCGCTGGGACGGCGTCGAGCGGCCCTACACGGCCGACGACGTCGTCGCTCTCCGCGGCTCGGTCCAGATCGAGCACACGCTCGCTCGCCTCGGCGCCGAGCGGCTCTGGGACCTCATCCACGACCGCGACTACGTCAATGCGCTCGGGGCCATGACCGGCGGCCAGGCCGTCCAGCAGGTCAAGGCCGGACTCAACGCCATCTACCTCTCGGGCTGGCAGGTCGCCGCCGATGCCAACCTCTCGGCTGACGTCTACCCCGACCAGAGTCTATACCCCGCCAACTCGGTCCCGACCGTCGTCGAGCGGATCAACAACGCGTTGCTGCGGGCCGACCAAGTCGCCGTCGCCGAGGCCGCGGCCGGCCAGGGCACCGACACCACACACTACCTCGCGCCGATCGTGGCCGACGCTGAGGCGGGGTTCGGCGGCGCGCTCAACGCCCACGAGTTGATGAAGGCCATGATCGCCGCTGGCGCTGCGGGCGTCCACTTCGAGGACCAGCTCGCGAGCGAGAAGAAGTGCGGCCACCTCGGCGGTAAGGTGCTCGTGCCCACGTCGGAGTTCGTCACCAAACTCGTCGCCGCGCGCCTCGCGGCCGATGTCGCAGGCGTCCCGACCGTCCTCATCGCGCGGACCGACGCCGACAGCGCCACGCTGCTCACGAGTGACGTCGACGAGCGCGACCGCCCATTCATCAAGACGGACGCCGAGCGGACGCCCGAGGGGTTCTACCCGGTCCACAACGGCATGGAGGCGTGCGTCGCCAGAGGCCTCGCCTACGCCCCTTACGCCGATCTCTTGTGGATGGAGACAGGCCACCCGGACCTCAACCAGGCTCGGACCTTCGCCGAGGCCGTCCATGCCCAGTATCCCGGCAAGAAGCTGGCCTACAACTGCTCGCCCAGCTTCAACTGGAAGGCCCACCTCGACGCCGACACCATCGCCCGCTTCCAGCGCGAGTTGGGCGCGATGGGTTACGCGTTCCAGTTCGTGACGCTGGCGGGCTTCCACGCCCTCAACCACTCCATGTTCGACCTCGCCCACGGCTATGCCCAAGACGGGATGGCCTCGTACAGCGCGCTCCAGCAGGCCGAGTTCGCGTCCGAGAGCCGAGGCTACACGGCCACCAAGCACCAGCGCGAGGTAGGCACGGGCTACTTCGACCGCGTCCGCAACGTGGTCACGTCCGGCACGGCCTCGACCGGGGCCATGGCCGAGTCGACGGAGGCGGAGCAGTTCTAACCTCGCCCGCCTGCCCGGCACGGGGTACGACGGCCCGTCCGTCGCAGACACCCGTCGTACCCGCGCCCGTGTCCTCGCGCCCCGCTGGCGGCCGTCGCCAGCTCCTCCACCCCGACCATGCCCGACACGTTCTCCCCGCCCGAGCGCCTGCTGATGGGACCCGGCCCCTCGCCGATCCATCCGGACACACTCGCCGCGCTGGCTAAGCCCACGCTCGGCCACCTCGACCCGGTCTTCGTCGGGCTGATGGACGACACGAAGGCGCTCCTCCAACGGACGTTCCTGACCGGGAACCGGCTGACGATGCCGGTCTCTGGGCCGGGCACGGCCGGGATGGAGGGGACCGTCGCCAACCTCGTCGAGCCTGGCGCGACGGCCGTCGTCTGCCGGAACGGCTTCTTTGGCGACCGGCTCCGCCAGATGGTCGAGCGCGTCGGCGGCACGGCCGTCGTAGTCGACGCTGAGTGGGGCCGGGCCGTCGACCCCGACGCCCTCGCCGAGGTGCTCGGCGCGCACCCCGAGGCAGAGACCGTCGTGTTCGTCCACGCAGAGACCTCGACCGGCGCGCTCTCCGACGCCCAGGCGCTTGCCGCCGTCGCGCACGAGCACGGGTGCCTAGTCATCGCCGACGCCGTCACGAGCCTAGGCGGCGTCCCGATCCGCGTCGACGACTGGGGACTCGACGCCGTCTACTCCGGGACCCAGAAGTGCCTGTCGGCCCCGCCCGGCCTGTCGCCGGTGACGTACTCGGCCGCTGCGCTCGACCGCGTGCGCAGGCGCACAGAGCCGGTCCCGTCGTGGTTCCTCGACGTCTCGCTCGTGGCGGCCTACTGGGACCCCGACGGGTCGAAGCGGGCTTACCACCACACGGCGCCCGTGAACATGGTCTACGCGCTCCACCACGCGCTCGTGCGGCTCCACGACGAGGGGCTGGAGGCCACGTGGGCGCGGCACCGCGCCGTGCACGCCGCGCTGGCGACCGGGCTGGAGGCGCTCGGGCTCCGGTTCGTCGTGCCCGAGGCCGAACGGTTACCTCAGCTCAACGCCGTCTACGTGCCCGAGGGCGTCGACGACGCGGCTACGCGCCGTCGTCTGCTCAACGAGCACGGGCTCGAGGTCGGCGGCGGCCTGGGCGACTTGGCTGGCCGTGCGTGGCGGGTCGGGCTGATGGGCGAGGGCGCCCGCCTGGGTCCCGTGCTCCATTGCCTCGACGCGCTCGAAGCCATCCTCGACCGCTCGGGCGGCGTCGACGCGGCCGAGGCCACGCTCTCAGCGGTCGTCTGAGCCTGGGAGCGTTCGCGAGGAGGGGCTCACTCAGGCAAAGGCGGACGAGCAGCAGGCGCCGCCATCAAACCTGAGACGATCTCAGCGGCAGCGAAGCTCGTACCTCATGTTGGCGCACGATCGTCCACATCATCCGCGAGCACCCCGCTGGCGATCGCCGCCAGCGGGGGGTCGGCGCCGCTACCGGGTCGCCATCAGGTCCATCCCGGCCAGGCTCTCGGCGAAGAACTCCGTCATCATCGTGAACAGGTGGAGCCGGGTGTTGCCGCCGTAGATGCCGTGGTTGCGGCCTGGGTACACCATCAGGTCGAACTGCTTGCCCGCAGCCTGGAGCGCGTCGACCATCGCCATCGTGTTCTGGATGTGGACGTTGTCGTCGGCGTCGCCGTGGACGATGAGGAGGTCCTGGTCGTCGGCCAGGTTCTCGGCGTAGGTCGTCGGCGAGCCGAGGTCGTAGCCCTCGGGGTTCTTCTGAGGCGTCGAGAGGTAGCGTTCGGTGTAGATCGTGTCGTACTGGCGCCAGCTGGTCACAGGGGCCACCGAGATACCGGTCTTAAAGGTTTCCGGACCGTCTTCATAGGTCATCGCAAGCAGAGTCAGGTAGCCGCCGTAGCTCCAGCCCCAGATGCCCATCCGGTCGGCATCGATGAAATCCATCGCGCCGAAGTGCTGCGCAGCTGCGATCTGGTCCTCGGCCTCCAGGATGCCCAGGCGGTTCTGCGTCAGCGTCTTGAAGGTTTTGCCTCGGCCACCGGTGCCCCGGTTGTCCACGCCCGCCACGAGGATGCCGTAAGTCTCGGCGAGGTAGTGGTGCCACAGCCGCTCCGTGCCGCCCCACGAGTTGCGGACCTC
>JBCDLV010000125.1:0-9178 GCA_038744895.1 Bacteroidota bacterium
ACCCGAAAAGAACAGCTTGTACCAGGCAGCGATGAGCGCCGCGAGAACGAGCGTAAACAGCGCGTTCAACTGCTGGATCGTTTCCAGGTACGTCGGGACAAATCGCTCCTGGTAGTCGGCTTGCACCTCCTGGAGTGCGGCCCGCTGCTCGGCTGTGAGCGAATCCGGGTTGCCGCCTCCCATGCGGAACCCGAGTTCCATCGACGCCGACATCTGCGTCGAGTCGGCCGTGGTCGCGAACTCCTCCTGCATCCGGTCCGCTGGCGCGTACACCGGGAGGAGGAGAACGGCGACCGCAGAGCCGATCAAGAGAAAGCTGATCGGATTAACGAACCGCCTCCGCTCACCATCCACGAACCGGCGCGCCAGTCGGCCGGGATCTGCCAGTGCGAGCCGGAGCGTTGCAGGAAGGCCTCGCTCGAGCTTGAGAAACCGCTCGGCGAACTGCGACCAGATGACCCGAAGCGTGAGCTGGTCGTCGAGGTAGTGCTGACCGCACCGGTAGCAGTACTCCCCGCGCCGGTCGGCGCCGCAATTCCGGCAGGACGAGGCATCGGCTTCCGAGGCACCGCTGGCGGCGTCCGCCAGCGGAGGGGTACGCGCAGCGGTGGCTGAATCAGTCGATTCTGACATGGCGCAAAATCACGACGGATCCGCTCGTGTTCAAGGCCGGTGCCAGGGAGCAGAGGCGCCAGCAGTCGCACCGCTGGCGTTGGGTGGTTGGGTCCTGCGCTGCGATCACCCAGATTTCGGGAGGCCGACGGCACGCAGGCGGTACTTTCGGCGTTGACCGAAGTCTCCGCTCGCCCTGTATTTCGTGGACCAGTCTAGGATCCGCAATTTCTGCATCATCGCGCACATCGACCATGGGAAGTCCACCCTGGCCGACCGGCTCCTGGAGGCCACCGGGACGCTCAGCCAGCGCGAGATGCAGGCCCAGGTGCTCGACTCGATGGACCTGGAGCGAGAGCGCGGCATCACGATCAAGAGCCACGCGATCCGCATGGCGTACGACGCGCCAGCGGGCGACCGCTACGTCCTCAACCTGATCGACACACCCGGGCACGTCGACTTCACGTACGAGGTGTCGCGAGCGCTCAACGCCTGCGAGGGTGCGATTCTGGTGGTGGACGCCGCGCAAGGCATCGAGGCCCAGACGATCTCCAACCTCTACATGGCCATCGGTCAGGACCTGGAGATCATCCCCGTGCTCAACAAGGTGGACCTGCCGAGCGCGCAGCCGGACCTGGTCGCCCAGTCGATCACCGACCTGATCGGCGGTGACCCCGACGACGTGCTGCACGTGAGCGCGAAGACCGGCGAGGGCGTCGACAAGGTGTTGGAGCGCATCGTCGAGCGCGTTCCGGCGCCCGCTGGCGATCCGGAGGCGCCGCTGCGGGCCCTCATCTTCGACTCCACGTTCGACACGTACCGAGGCTCGGTGGTGTACGTCCGCGTCAAAGAGGGCACCCTGACGAAGGGCCTGCCTATCCAGTTCATGGCGACGGGCGCGCGCTACAACGCGGAGGAGATCGGCCACCTCAAGTTGAAAATGGAGCCGGTGAACCGGCTGGGCCCGGGTGAGGTGGGCTACCTGATCGGCTCCGTCAAGGACGTCGCGGACACGCGCGTGGGCGACACGGTCACGCGCCAGCGGGACGCCGCCTTCGAGCCGCTTCCGGGCTACCGTGACGTCAAGCCGATGGTGTTCTCGGGCATCTACCCGACCGACTCGGCTGACTTCGAGGACCTGCGGGCTGCGCTGGAGAAGCTTCAGCTCAACGACGCCGCGCTGACGTACGAGCCTGAGACCAGCGCCGCGCTCGGCTTCGGGTTCCGCGTCGGCTTCCTGGGCATGCTGCACATGGAAGTCGTGCAGGAGCGCCTGGACCGGGAGTTCGGCCTCGACATCGTCACGACGATGCCCAACGTGCGCTACACGGTCGCGCTGACCGACGGCTCCGACACGGAGGTGGAGAACCCCTCGGACATGCCGGACCCTGGATCCATCTCCGAGATCCGCGAGCCCTACGTCAAGGCCGAGATCATCACGCCAGCGGAGTACATCGGCGCGCTGATGCAGCTCTGCCAGGATCGCCGCGGCGACTACATCACGCAGGAGTACCTCACCACGGACCGCGTCAACCTCAAGTACGAGCTTCCGCTGGCGGAGATCGTCTTCGACTTCTACGACAAGCTGAAGTCAGTCTCCCGCGGCTACGCCAGCTTCGACTACGAGTTCATCGACGAGCGCCAGTCGAAGCTGGTCAAGCTGGACGTGATGCTCAACGGTGATACCGTGGACGCTCTGAGCACGATCGTGCACCGAGACAAGGCGTACGAGATGGGGCGGAAGCTGTCACAGAAGCTCCGCGAGCTCATCCCGCGCCAGCTGTTCGACGTGGCGATCCAGGCGGCATTGGGGAACAAGGTGATCGCGCGCGAGACGGTCAAAGCCCTCCGCAAGGACGTTACGGCGCGGTGCTACGGCGGCGACATCACCCGCAAGCGCAAGCTGCTGGAGAAGCAGAAAGAGGGCAAGAAGCGCATGAAGCAGGTCGGAGCCGTCGAGGTGCCGCAAGAGGCCTTCCTCGCGGTCCTCTCGATGGAGTAGCGGGGGAGATGGGAACTGGGAATCGGGAATTGGGCAGTTCTCAGCTCCGACGCCGCAATGGTCGTGGGCTCCTGTGGCTCCTCCTGCCTATGTCCTATTTCCTGTTCCCCCTTTCCTCTTCTGCTCAATCCATCGTCGATGTGCTGCGCCAGCAGCGTAAGGAGGCGCGTGCTGCCGAGATCTTGGCCGAGGTCGGCGACCGGCTGGCGCCTCGACCCATCGTCGAGGTCGCCCCGTCTGACCCGATCGTGGACGCCTATCAGGCGGTGATCGCGTCTCGCGACGCCGTTCGGGACAGCTTGTTTCAGATCGAGGAGGCGCGTGCGGACAGTGCCATCCTGGCGGCACAGCTGGCGTCGCTCCGCTGGCGAAAGGTGGAGCCGGACGCCCAGGGCGAGTTTTTGGAACGCTTCGGCGAGACCTACTGGCAGGCCGTGCCCCCTCGCCGAGACCTGCTGGCGGATACGCTCGACACGCACGGACTGCGCGGACGGCTCCAGGCCAGCTTCGGCCGCCCGACCCGCAACGCCGACGCGCAGCGTCGCTACGGGTATGGCGGCTCCGAGTACATCCAGTTCGAGTACTGGTTCATCGTCAACGACTCGATTCCGGTGTTGGCCCTCGACATGGATGGGCCGTTCGGGAATGGCCTGCTCGTGGCCTCCGACGAGCGCTACGAGCGCATCCTGCCGGCCGTCAAGGCCGACCTCTCGGCTCAACTGGCGGACGAACGCCCTGATCCGTGGCTCGACTACTACCACGCCTTCGATCGGCAAGCCTGGTTCCGGACGGGCTACAACGGAATCGAGCCCTT
This sequence comes from Bacteroidota bacterium, assembly GCA_038744895.1. Classification (GTDB taxonomy): domain Bacteria; phylum Bacteroidota; class Rhodothermia; order Rhodothermales; family Rubricoccaceae; genus Rubrivirga. The sequence goes on from JBCDLV010000125.1 coordinate 3,429, forward strand.
CACGGTCCGGGTTCGAACGCCGCGATGGAGCGGGCGTGTAGTCTCCGATCGATGGATCATCCATCGGTAGGCGACGCTCGAAGGCCGTAGGCACGTCCCGATGCACGGATGCGCCAGTGGGCCGGGTTCTCACGGTCGGCTCACGGTTGGCACAGCATGCGCCCGTAGCTTCTCCGCTTTCGCCCCCCTGACGCTATCTCCTATGTCCGCTCGCAAGCGATCCGCGTCCCGTCGATCAGGCCGCGGCGCTGGAAAGGAGAGGTCAAAGCCGACGCTCCGCGAGAACGCGTTTTACTGGGCCAAGGCGATCGCTGCGATCCTCATCCTCCGTGCATTCGTCGGGGAGCCCTACCGGATCCCATCCGAGTCAATGGAGGACACGCTCCTGGTGGGCGATTTCCTGATCGTATCGAAGCTCCACTGGGGGCCACGCACGCCTGCCACCCTCGGGATTCCCTTTACGCAGGTCTACCTGCCGGGCCTCGAACTCCCTCAGTTTCGGCTGCCGGGCTACACCGAGCCAGAGCGCGGCGACGTGGTAGTGTTTAACTACCCCGCGAGCCTAGACGTGGAGCGCGGCACGATCCCCGCCACGGTGCCCATCGAGCGGCGGGGGCCGTACATCAAGCGCCTCGTGGCGCTGCCTGGCGATACCGTCGCAGTGCTCGACAAGGTGCTCCACGTCAACGGGTCGCCGGTCCCGCTGGCGGAGACCATGAAGCAGCGCTGGCGAGTCACGTCCACGGGCACCGAGCGTCCCAACGCGCGCCAGCTGGACGAGATGAGCGTGATGTTCCTGCCGGGCACAGACCGAGAGGTCGGCGGCGTCCGCCAGTACGACGTGTTCGCGTCGCCCCCGGAGGTCGAGGCCCTGCTGGCGCTGGACAACGTGGAGAGCGTCGAGGCCTTCGTGCTGGACGAGTCCTATGCCGACCCGACGTACGCCGCCAACCCCGATCACGTCGCCCCCCGCGTGGTGCCGGCAGCCGGCATGACCGTCGACCTGACCGAAGCCACGCTCGCGGTCTACGGAGAGGCCATCACGCGCCACGAGGGAAGGCGGCTGGAGCGTGCGCCCGGCGGTGGATTCCAGATCGATGGCCAGGCGGCGGCGAGCTACACGTTCGAGCAGGACTACTACATGGCGATGGGCGACTTCCGAGACAACTCGATCGACAGCCGGTACTGGGGCTTCGTGCCCCACTCGCATCTGGTCGGGAAGGCCGTCTTCACGTTCTTGTCCTTCAAGGGCGAGTTCCCGTTCGTTCGTCCGCTTCGCTTCTTCCGTGCGATCCCGTAGGTGGTGGCGCCTGAGGAGACGACCGGTGCTGCCGCGCCGTTGGGGAAGGCGATGACCGAGGCCTCTTCACCCGCTGCGACGACCACGCCGACGCCAACCGTGGCGCTGCGCCAGCGGAGGCGCGTGTGGTCTTGGCTGCGCGTCGTGTTCGCGGCGGTCACGTTTGCGCTTGCACTGCGCATCGTGGCGTTTGAGGCCTACCGCATCCCGTCCACGTCGATGGAGGACACCCTCCTCATCGGCGACTTCGTGCTGGTGTCCAAGGTGCACTATGGCGCGCGGGTGCTGGGTGCTCGGTTGCCCGGGCTGAGCGCGCCTGCGCGCGGAGACGTGATCGTGTTCAACTACCCGCCGAGCCCAGAGGCGGAGATCGCGAGGCGGCTTCCGTACATCAAGCGCGTCGTCGGGCTTCCAGGCGACACGCTCACGATTCGTGACAAGCAGGTTCAGATCGGCGCGACAGCCCTGGGGGGACCCGTGTCAGGACGATCACTCTGGGAGGTCCGCGGCCGTCTTCCACTCCGAGAAACCCTCGATTCGCTTGGGATCTCCCGCCGCGTCCAGCAGATCGGCCAAGGGGCGTGGGCCGTCTCGTCGACGACTCTGCAGGCTGCGGCGCTGGCTCGTGTGCCTGGCGTGGAGAGCGTCGATCCGTACGTCCGGCCTGGGGGAGACGGCAGCGCGTCCTTTCCATTGGCCCAGCGGTACAGCCTCGACAACTACGGACCGGTCGTGGTGCCTCGGCGTGGGCTGGAGGTCGCGCTGACCGATGACACGTGGCCGGTGGTCCGCCCGGTCATCGAGCGATTCGAGGGGCGCACCGCCGAGCGTACCGCTGGCGCTTTTCTCATCGACGGCCAGCCGGCGGAGAGCTACACGTTTGGTCAGGACTACTTCTTCGTTCTGGGAGACAGCCGGGACGACTCGGCCGACAGCCGAACGTGGGGATTCGTCCCCTTCGACCATGTCATCGGGAAGGCGGTCGTGGTCTACTTCTCTTGGGACGCAGCCTCGTCCTCGGCACGTTGGGAGCGCACGGGAAAGACCGTCTCTCCCTGACGCGTCACACCATGCCGAGCCGCTTTCGCCAGACCCACTCGACAGTCAGCAGGGCGACGGCGAGCGCCAGCAGGGGCCAGAGCGTGAGCAGTTGCGTCTCGTCCTCGCGCACGAGGGGCCGATCGGCGAGCACGCCGGACTGACGAAGGCCGCCGACGAAGCTCCCCAGTGTGTCGAGCCCGACCACGGAGCCCCCCGAGCGGGTGGCCACCTGGCGCATGAGGCCGGGGTCGGCGCCCGGCTGGCGGTACTCCGCCGCCAGCTGGCCGACCGAGAAGGAACCCGCATCGTCTCCCAGGACCCCTCCTTCGCGCGTGGCCTCCGCGGAGAACGTGTACGTGCCGGGCGGGCGAACGCCCAGATCGGCGACGTATCGTCCGTTGCCCAGCGGGCGCATCGTGACCCGTTCGGTCTCGTCTCCGCCGCGAACAGCGAGAACGAGCCGTGCATCGTCGATGGGCGAAAGGTCCTCGCCGTAGACCTGCCCGGAGAACGTGACCCGGTCGCGCTCTCCGAACCGGGCACGGTCGGGTCGAACCCGAACCGGGCGACGATCGCGGGCCGCGGTCGTCCAGCGGACCAGGCGACCGAGGAGCGCGTCGTAGGCGCCGCGGAGGTCGTCCAGGTCGTCGGGTAGGGTTCGCCAGCGCCAGGTGCCCGATCCCAGCAGCGCAGCCGTGCGGACCTCGCCTCCTCTCACAGCCAGGAGGGGGGTGTCCAAGATGGCTCCGCCCCGACGGACGGTCGCCAGAACGCGCGCATTCGGTTGCAGCGCCCAACGGGTCGGGCTGGCGCCCAGCGGCGGGAGCGCGCCGAGCCGCGCCGGCTCGACCCCGAGGCCCTCCAGGACCGGGTGGCCTTCGCCAGCGGCCGTCGGCGCCAGCTGGACTTCGACAGCGCCTGGACGTGCGACCGCTGGCGCCACCGGAAGCACTTCGCCGAACACCTGGCCGAGACGCGCGAGGTCCGTCTGCGTGGTCTGCACGAATGCCGCTGGGAGACCGCTGGCGACGGCTTCACCCAAGCGGCTGGCTACACCGGGATCTGATGCGCGGCCCGGGTAGCCGGCCAGCACCAGCAGGTCGAATGAGGAGAGCGTCTCAGGCAGCGGGCCCTCGTAGAAGATGCCGGGCGCTCGCTGCGTGCGGACAGTCAGGTCAAGCGAGGCATCCGCGTTCAGAGCCGCCAGCAGTGCGCTCACGTCCGGGCTCGGACCCGAGGCGACGACCAGAACCCGCCGCTTGTCGTCCAGCACGCGCACGGCGACGGTCTGGCGGTTGTTGCGCGTCGTGGCCTCGCCCGCCAGCGGGCCCGCGGTGACGGTGTAGCGCACGAGCCCCGGCGCAGTGGGCGTCACGGTGAGGTCCAGCGATGCCTCCGCGCCAGCCGAGGGCGACGGGACGGACCCGCTGGCGACCGTGCCGCCCTGCCCGCTGACCGTCACGGGGATCGTGGTGTCGGGAAACCCGGTGGCCTGGATGGCAGCCTGAATGGGGAGTGGGCTCCCGACGTAGGCCACCTCGTTCGTCACGGCGCGGGTCAGCCGGATGTCCCGGTCGGAGAGGCTGTCGCCTGCTACGGCTGTCCAGATGGGGACGGAAAACCGCTCGGCGAGGTACGCCGGGTTACGCCCGTCGGTGACACGCCCATCCGAGATGAGGACCACGCCTCGGAGGTTGCGTCCCGCGAAGTCGGCGTCGATCCGGCCGAGCGCCTCGGCGATGTCCGTTCGCTCGCCTCGGAACCCGAGGCTGTCGTCGATGAGACGACCGCCAGCAGGCTCGGCCTCGGATGCGAAGCGGTAGAAGCGGAGCGCGTCGTCGTTGCCGAGGTCGTCCAAGGCGGCTCGGATCTGCGCCGCCGGTGGCCCCGGGCCCAGGCGCAGGCTCTCGCTGTCGTCGACGAGTATCGCCAGCAGGGGAGGCTCACCGGACTCTGTAATCCGGCGCCACACGGGGTCGAGCAGCAGCGTGAGCACGAGAAACAACGCCCCAAAGCGGAGCCCAGCGAGCGTGGTCCGGCGCCAGCCGGTGACCGTCGGCGTGCTGCGTCCGTAGCTCCACCAGGCCAGGACACCCGCCAGCGCAGCGCCGACGGCAAGCACAACGGGGGAGCCTGACAGAGAGAGATCCACGGAAGCAGCGAGCGGGGTCGGGAACGGGCTGGCCAGTTGTGGATTGCGCTAGCCGGTCAAGGCGTTTCCGCCGAAGGCACCCGGGAGCAGCGCCGAGGTCGTCGTGATCTCGGGACGGTCGGTTCCTTGCCAGATGACGACCTCGGCGTCGGGCGCCAGTTCGGCGAGTACCTGGCGGCATGCGCCGCAAGGGGTCCCGCCAGGCACCTTGACGCACGCGACGTAGATCCGGCGGATGGGGCCCAAGCCACTCGCCCGTGCCTTGACCAGCGCGGTTCGCTCTGCGCACAAGCCCCGCGTCCAGTCCTGGACGACCTCCACGTTGGCGCCAGCGGCGAGGTGCCCGCTGGCGTCCTCCACGATGGCGCCGACCGGAAAGTGAGACGCCGGAACGACCGCGTCGCCTGCCGCCGCGACGGCGAGCGCGGCTCCGTCCGCGACGGATGGAGGAGGCGGGAGGGTCAGCGTGAGCGGAGCAGGGTCCCCGACGATCGGAGGCGCCTGACCCGTCAGCATGGCAATCTCGGGGGCTGGAGAGTCCCACGATCCGCCCAGGACGTGCTCGGCGTCGGCCAGATCCGACGCGCCGACTGGACGGCTCAGCGCGAGGGCCACGGCGGGCTTGTGAAGCAGCGCGGCGAGCGCGAGCGTCCCCTGGATCGCAGGAATGGAGAGTGGGAAGGAGGCGTTCTCGATCCGTGGGGCTGCCGTCCACGTGCCGTCGGCGAACAGGACCGCGGCGCCAGCGGGGGCGCGGGAGTACGGGACGTGAGAGCGGGCGGCGACAGCCCGGGCGTGCGCGCGAAGGCGGGCCAGCATGAGAGCGCGAAAGGGGCGCGTAGCTTACGCCCGGCCGCGCCACACTGCCGGAGTGGTGAAATCGGTAGACACAGCAGACTTAAAATCTGCCGGCGCCATGCGCTGTACGGGTTCGAGTCCCGTCTCCGGCACTGGCTCGTGCCTCAAATCGCTGACAAAGGCAACGAGAGGCCGACTCTGGCGATGCCTCCGAGACGTCGATCAACGGAGAATGCAACTCGTCTCCATGCGTGAACGTGCGTGGCTGTGCCCGCTCAGTCCAGGACGACCTCCGGGGCGAGCTCCTGCGCCCAGGCCGAGAACTCCTCGAAGTTCTCGACGATCTCGGACACTGGCCGGTCGTTGACCTTGCGCATCTCGGTGGATACCGGGCGGCGTGGGAGTCCGACCGTATCGAGGATGGAATCGACGGTCTGCTGGTGTGCAGTGGCGTCGAGC
>JBCDLV010000126.1:0-9150 GCA_038744895.1 Bacteroidota bacterium
CAACATGATCATCTTCGTCGCCGGGCTAGCGGGGATCTCGGAGGAGCTCTACGAGGCGGCGCGGATCGACGGGGCCGGGTGGTGGGCCCAGTTCCGCCACGTCACGCTCCCCCAGCTGGCGCCGACGTTCCTGTTCGTCGGGGTCATCACGATGATCGGGTACTTCCAGCTCTTCGCGGAGCCGTACGTCATGACCGAGGGTGGTCCGCTGCGGAGCACGGTCAGCGTGGTCTACCTCATGTACGAGGAAGGCTTCAAGTGGTGGAATTTGGGCTACGCCTCGGCCGTCGCGTTCGTCCTCTTCGCGCTGATGCTGGTCGGGACGCTGGTTCAACTTCGCCTCCAAAAGTCGTGATGGAGTCTGGGGGTCTGGGAGTGTGTGGGTGGTCCCGTGGGGTGGCGTCGTGCCAGGTCGGGACGGGCTTGCTTGTTGGTAGCGACCGCCAGGGAAGCACGAGGGGAGAGCAAGCAAGGGGCCCGATCGCCGCGCACCGCACTCCGGCTCCGCAAACGCGCAGCATTGCAAAGGCCGCCGTCGCCACCCGCGACCGCCACCGCATCGAGCGAAGCGAAACCCCCCGACCCCCACACCCCCAGCCGTGAACCGCCGGCTCGCCTCGACGCTCCTCCACGGCGCGCTCCTCGTGGGCGCGGCGCTGACGGCGTTTCCGCTGCTGTGGATGCTCTCGGCCTCGTTCATGCCAACGGGCCAAGCCAGCACCTTCCCACCGCCGCTCCTCCCGTCCGCGCCGACGTTCGAGCACTACCGCGCGCTCTTCGAGCGGGCGGACATGGGGCAGTACCTCCTCAACAGCGCGTTTGTCTCGACCTCGATCACGGTCCTGTCGCTGTTCGTCAACTCGATGGCGGGGTATGCCTTCGCCAAGCTCCGCTTCAAGGGGCGCGACAAGCTGTTCCAGGCGCTTCTGGCCGCGCTCGTGATCCCGGCACAGGTGGCGATGCTACCCCTCTTCCTGGAGATGCGCGCGCTCGGGCTCGTCAACTCGTACGCCGGCGTGATCGTCCCGGCGGCGGCGAGCATCTTCGGCATCTTCCTCATCCGCCAGTTCGCGCTCTCGATTCCGGACAGCCTGTTGGAGGCGGCTCGGATCGACGGCGCGACGGAGTTTCAGATCTACCGCACCGTCGCGCTACCGCTCTTGCGGCCGGTTCTCGTGACGCTCGCCCTGTTCACCTTCATGGGCGCCTGGAACGACTTCATGTGGCCCCTCATCGTCCTCACCGACGACGACCTGTACACGCTGCCCGTCGCCCTGGCGACGCTCACGCGCGAGCGGGTCCAGGACAACGAGTTCATGATGGCTGGCGCCGTCGTGACCACGCTTCCCGTTCTGATCGTCTTCCTCGCCCTCCAGCGCCAGTACGTCCGCGGCATCATGCTCGGCGGCGTGAAGGGGTAGGGGGGAGTGTGTGTGAGTATGTGGGTGATCGCTTGCCAGAGCAGGCCGCCATTCTGAGATCTCCTACTGACCTCACCTGAAGCCGGACTCATACCAGACCAACGCGCCGTGCCCTCCGACGGAGTCACATCCACACCCTCACACTCCTACACCCGACCCGTGGAACTCGCTACCGCTGTCACGTACTCCGCCGCTGACCTCGCCCGTGCCGCGTCGCCTTCGGTCACGCTCACAGGCGCCGAGACGACCGCGACCGTCTCGGCTGCGGGGACCGGCGTGGTCACGCACGGCGGGCTCGACCTAACCCGCTGGCGGAGCGACGCGGTCGAGGACGCCGACGGACTGGCGGTGTACCTCCGCGACCTCGCCAGCGGGCGCGTGTGGACGGTCGGCTGGCGACCGGGGCAGGGCGAGGATCGCTATGAGGCGCGGTTCGGCGCAGGGACGGTCGAGATCGTCCGCGAGGACGACGGGATCGAAACGAGGCTGTGCCTGGCGGTGGCCGCCAGCGGGGCCCTCGTGGGACGCGTGGAGCTGCGCGCGCTCGACGGTCGAGACCGCCAGATCGAACTGACGACGGTCGCCGAGGTCGTCCTGCACGATCGGGCGGCGGACGCGGCGCATCCTGCGTTCTCGAAGCTGTTCGTCGAGACCGAGGCTATGGACCGCGTGCTCGTCGCGCGGCGACGCCCGCGCTCGCCTGAGGACGCTCCGGCGTTCCTCGCCCACTGGCTCGATGCGGGCGCCGCCGATGTGTCGTGGGAGACCGATCGGCTCGCGTTCGCCGGGCGCGGCCGGCTGCGCCGCCAGCCGCTGGCGATGGAGACGCCGGGCCCGCTGGCGGGGACTGTGGGCGCCGTGCTCGACCCGGTCGTCGCACTCCGGACGATCGTGGAGGTCGCGGCCGGCGAATCGGTCACCCGCGCGTTCGGCCTCGTTGGCGGGCGCTCGCGCGGTGACGTGCTCGACACCGCCGACCAGTTAGCGACCGTCGAGGCCGTCGAATCGGCCATCCAGGCTGCGGCCGATGCGGCCCCTGAGCCCGAGGTCGAGGAGACGCACACTCCAGCTCCGCTGGCGAAGGCGGCTCGCCAGCGGGCGGCGCTGACGGGCACCCTCGACCTGGACGACGGTGCCCTTCGCCAGTTCAATGGCATCGGCGGGTTCTCGGAGGACGGGACCGAGTACGTGATGCACCTCCGGCCTGGAGCCGGCGGACAGCCCGAGCTACCGCCACTGCCGTGGTGCAACGTGATCGCGACCGAGCACGCCGGCTTCGTCGTCTCCGAGCGCGGGACGGCGTCGAGTTGGACGGCCAACAGCCGCGAGAACCGCCTCACGCCGTGGGCCAATGACCCGGTTGAGGATCCGGGCGAGGCGCTCTATGTCCAGGACACCGAGACCGGCGCGTTCTGGTCGCCGACGCCGGGCCCTGCTCCGGCGCACGCGCCGTATGAGGTCCGCCACGGGTTCGGCTACTCGACGTGGCGGACGGTGGCCGACGGCATCGAGCAGGTCACGACGCAGTCCATCGCCCCCGATACACCGGCGCGCCTCACCGTCGTCCGGCTGACCAACGCCAGCGGTCGGCCGCGCCAGCTGGCGGTGACGGCCGCGGCGCGCTTCGACCTGGGCTCGTCGAACACGCCGCGCGAGACGACGACGCGCCGGGAGGGCGATGTGCTGTTCGCTAGAAACCCGTGTCGCGGCGAGTTCTCTGACCGCGTCGCCGTCGCCCGCGCCCTCGGCGGCGACGTCTCGCTGACCGCTGATCGCGCTGCGTTTCTCGGTCGGTTTGGGACCGACGCTGCCCCGCTGGCGGTCGTGACGGGCGGCCCGCTGGACGGTTCGGTGGGGGAGAGGCTGGACCACGCCGCGTTCCGCGTCGCTGTCGAGCTTGCGCCCGGCGAGACGTGCGAAGTCGCCTTCGTGCTCGGCGAGGGGGGCAACGAGGCGGAGGCCGCAGCGCTGGCGGAGCGGTTCGGCGGGATCGACGCCGTACACGAGGCCATCGGCGAGACGCGCCGGTTCTGGGTCGAGGTCACGTCCGCCATTCAGATCGAGACGCCCGAGCCCGCGCTCGACCTCGTCGTCAATGGCTGGCTCGTGTACCAGAACCTTGCGTGCCGCATGTGGGGGCGGACGGCGTACTACCAGTCCGGCGGCGCGTACGGCTTCCGCGACCAACTCCAGGACGCCTCGGCGCTCGTCTATGCGCGCCCCGACGTGACGCGCGCGCAGATCCTTCGCAACGCGTCCCACCAGTTCGAGGAGGGCGACGTGCTCCACTGGTGGCACCCGCCGCTCCCCAAGGGCATCCGCACGCGGTTCGCCGACGACCTCCTCTGGCTCCCGCTCCTCGCCGCTGACTACGCCGCCACGACCGGCGATGACGCCGTGTTCAACGAAGACGCCCGGTTCCTCACGGCTCGCCCGCTGGCGGACGGCGAGGACGAGGTATTTCTTCAGCCGAACGACGCCGGCACCTCGGCGACGCTCTACGAGCACTGCGCCCGCGCCATCGACCGGTCGCTGCGCGTGGGCGCGCACGGGCTCCCGCTGATGGGCGTCGGCGACTGGAACGACGGGATGAACCGGGTCGGCCGAGAGGGCCGCGGGGAGAGCGTCTGGATGGGCTTTTTCCTGACCGCCGCCATCGACGCGTTCCTCCCGTACGTCGAGGCGTGCGGCGACCACGACCGCGCCGAGCGCTACCGCCAGCACCGCGCCGACCTCCGGCGGGCGCTCGACGCCGACGGCTGGGACGGCGCGTGGTACCGCCGTGCGTTCTACGACAACGGCGCCGTGATGGGCTCGGCCGAGAGCGACGAGTGCCAGATCGACGCGCTCGTCCAGGCGTGGTCCGTGCTCACGAGCGTCGCGCCAGCGGACCGCGCGCGCCAGGCACTGGACGCGATGGAAGCGCGGCTCGTGGACGAGGACGCCGGGATCGTCCGCCTGCTGGACCCGCCGTTCGATGTGACGCCCAACGACCCCGGCTACATCAAGGGGTACGTGCCGGGCGTGCGCGAGAACGGGGGCCAGTACACGCACGCCGCGCTGTGGGCCGTCCGCGCGCTCGCGGAGGCCGGCCGCTGCGAGCGCGCGGCGCCTCTCCTGGCGATGCTCTCGCCGGTACGCCACGCCGATACGCCAGCGGGCGTCGCACGGTACAAGACCGAGCCGTACGTCGTCGCGGCCGACGTGTACGGCGTCGCTCCACACGTCGGCCGAGGCGGGTGGACGTGGTACACTGGCTCGGCCGGGTGGATGTGGCGCGTGGCCGTCGAGTCGATTCTCGGATTCGGACTCGACCGGGGCGAGGCGATTACGCTCCGCCCATGCGTGCCCGCGGGCTGGCCTGGCTTTGCGCTCCGTTACCGCCTGCCAGGTGAGTCTGGCACGACCTACTCGATCCGCGTCACGCGCGGTGACTCAAGAGGTGGCACCATCGACGGCGACCCGCTGGCGATCCGCCCTGGGGATGGCTGGCACATACCGCTCGAACAGGATGGAAACGACCATGAGGTTGTCTTGACGCTCGTGTAGCCCGGCCTTCGTTCGGTTCACCGGCCGATGCGCGTCACCGACCGATGCGCGACCACAGCCGCGCCCCTGCCAGCGGGTCGTGCTGTCACGCGGACGATGAACACCCCGCTGGCGCCCGCATTCCAGGTCGCGCGGTGGGAACCGCGCTCTGCTGGGCCATCGGCCAACATGGCGATTCGGCGCCCTAGCATGTCGAACACCTCGACCTCGACCTGTGCAGGTGCTCCGAGTCGGTAGTCGATCGTGACAGGCCCCGTACTCGGGTTCGGGAACGCCCGGAGTGCTAGGCTGCCCTCGGGTACGTCCTCGTCCGAGGTATTGAACCGACCTTCGAACGCAAACACATCACCGCTGCCGAGGGCACGGATGGGGACGAGACGGAAGGTGTCGCCGGCCTCGGGCAGGATGGTACCGTCGCCAGCGGAGAACCGGAGGTCCCAGGCGAGCTCTAACTCGCCAGCGGCGTCCGGTTCGAGGATGAACAGAATGTCTCCGTTGCCGGGACGGCCGTCGCCGTCGAGATCCTGGAACGCGACCTCTCGCTGCTCGCCGCCGTCGCCGGTTACTGTGAACGCGACATCGACTGCCGGGAGCGTGTAGATCGCGGTCGACTGTCCCACGACGCCATCTGCAATCGTCAGGTCGTAGTCCGTCTCCGTCGCCAGCAGGTCGATGGTGAGAATCGAGATGCGTACGGAGCCGCCAGAGACAGTTACGCCGATGTCGCTGTCGCCGACGGTCCAGCCCGTCTCGTCGAGGTCGGCCCGGCCGTCTTCGAAGTCGCGCACGACGAGCGCTAGCCCGTCGAACACGGGGCTCTCGGTGACGCCGTCCGAGAACGGAACGTCGGAGAGGACGGAACTCGGTGAGCCAGACGAGAACGATACCACGTCGTAAGTCTTGACTCCGTCCTCCTCCTGGATCTGAAGCTCGTAGTCCAGATCGGCCAGCGCCGACTCGTCGATGATCCGGAGCTCGACTACGCCGCCCCCGTCCCCGGTAAGCTGGCGGGCGCTGCGGACCTCGCCGCGGGAGGTCGCCTTCTCGAACACCGGTGTCTCTGCCGATGTCGTCAGCCTCCCGTCGCTCACGGCCAGGCGGACGCGGGCCGTGCTCGCGTTCGACAGACCGGCCAGGTCGAGCGCGACCGACTGCTCGGCGCCGTCGGCCAACTCCGGCTCGGCGACGAGCGCGTAGGTCTGGCCTCCGTCGGTGCTGTAGAAGACCTGGGCCGAGAGCGCGTCGCCCTCCACGTCCGCCGCGGTGAACCGGAGGTCGAGCGTGGGGGTGGTCACACGTGGATCAAGACGGAGGCCGTCGGTGTCGAGGTTGAGCTCGGGAGCCGCATTCGCCGCGTTGTCGATGGCAAAGGGGGCGCTCGTATCGCGTCCGGCAATCCGGCCGTCGCTGTTGCGGACGAACAGGCGAACCCGTGCCCGAACGGCGTCTGGGAGTGCGTCCGTGTCGAGCGAGAACGACCCGCTGGCGAGTGACGCCTCGCCTTGCTTCTGCCACCCGTCGGCCTGCCCGGTCCGGTTGAGCCAGACCTCGACCGTGTCGGCCGTCGTCCGCGTGGTCATCCACGTAACCGTCGTCGTACCCGAGGTCCGGTCTCCCTCCGCTGGCGCGGTGACTGTGATGGCGTCCGGGTCGAGCCGGACTTTGGAGAAGAGCCAGTCGGCCATGAGCCCGTTGTCGAACCATGGCGCCCACGGCCCGTGCCCGACGTCCGGAAGGCTCCAGTAGACCACCTCGGCGTGCGCGTCAATGGCCGCGCGGACCGAGTCGGCCCCGATGTACCCGGGGCAGTCAAAAGCGCGAGCGTTCACTGGCGAACGGCGGCAGTGCGTGTAGACCACGTCGCGGCCGAGATCTTCCATCGCCTGGATCACACGGCGTGTCTGGGAGGCAGCCACGACGCCGTCTGTCTCTCCCGTGAATGCCCAGACTGGCATGTTTGCGAGATCGTCGGCCTGGGACGGGAATCCGCGCCCGCTCATCGGGACGGCCGCGGCGAACCGCTCAGGGTAGCGCGAGACGAAGTCCCAGGTGGCATGGCCTCCGAGCGAGAGACCGACGGCGTACACGCGGTCGAGATCGATCGAGAACTCAGCCTCCACGAGGTCAAGGATGTCGAGCACGGCGAGCTGGACCGCGACCGGGTCGGTGTCGTCGGGGTCCTGGTCGGTCGTCCAGCGGCGGCCCTGAAGGGTCTGCGGCGCGAGCACGATTGCGGGGTACTTCGCTTGTCGGGCCGGGTCGGCCCAGGAGGTGGCCAGCCGGTGGCGTTCGAGGTTGACGAGGGTCGTGCCCGACTCGCCGAGCCCGTGAAACGCAACCACGAGCGGATAGTCGATGGAGGGGTCGTACCCATCGGGGACGAAGAGCCCGTAGCTCATCGTGACGCCGTTCGACTCGATGGTCCGGCGCTCGAACTCGTCGACGAGGCTTTGGGGCTGGGCCAGCGCAGACGCGGCAAACACGACGAGGCCAGCGAGGAGGAGATGTCTCACGGGAGGCGGAGTGTAATCGATACCAGTGTCGCTCACTCCAGCCGTTCTCGCAAGTGATTCCCGCCGACGATCCCCGGAGAACATCCGCGATGATCGGCGCCGCACGCGCCGGCATCACCGGCCCCGGGGCCTGCGCCACGGATGACGTGCGCGTGCCGCGGGCGCTCGACGCGACCTGGACGCCAGCGGGCTATCCGTGACCCGCTGGCGGACGCTCTCGACGCTCGGCTATGCCGTCACGCCCTCGGCATGCGCCTCGTCGTACTGCTGGCGCTCGATCTCGATGCCGGCGTTGTGGAGCTTGTGCTCCAGACGTTCGTAGCCGCGGTCGAGGTGGTACACCCGCAGCACGTCGGTCCGCCCCTCGGCGACCATGCCCGCCATGACCAGGGACACCGACGCGCGGAGGTCCGTGCTCATCACGGTCGCGCCCGAGAAGGGCTTGCTCGGACGTCCCTCGATGTGAACGGTGTCCCCCTCGACGCGCAGCTTGGCTCCCAGCCGCCGCAGTTCGGGGATGTGCTTGAACCGATCGGTGTAGATCGTGTCGCGGACCGTCGACGGACCGTCGGCCTGGCTCATCAGGACCGTCCACTGGGCCTGGAGATCGGTCGCAAACCCCGGGAACGGGGAGGTCTCGATCGACACCGGCCGGACCGCGTCGACGCCCTCGACCTCGATGGCCGCCTGCCCGTACGCCGACTCCGGGTCCTCGACGACGCGGAACGGGACGCCGGTCTGGCGGAACGCCTCGGTAAACGCGGGCCCCAGATGCTCCGGCTCCGCACCGGTGATGCGGAACGTCTCGCCCGCTGGCGTCGACAGGGCGGCAGCGATCATGTACGTCCCGAGCTCGATCCGGTCGGGGCAGTTGGTGAACTCGACCGCGCGGAGCTGGTCCACGCCCTGCACGCGGATCGTGCCGGTGCCCAAGCCCTCGATCTGGGCGCCCATCGCCTGGAGCATCTCGCCGAAGACGACCACGTCGGGCTCAGCGGCCACGTTCTCCAGCACGGACTCGCCGTTGGCCGTCACCGCCGCCAGCAGTACGTTGATCGTGGCGCCGACCGAGACGGGCTCGAATCGCATCCGCCCGCCGGGGAGCCCGCCAGCGGGGGCCGTCGCGATCACGTAGCCGGCCTCCTCCTCGACGGTCGCGCCCAGGGCCTTCATGCCTTTGAGGTGCAGGTCCACCGGGCGAGGTCCCCAGGCGCAGCCGCCGGGCAACGACACGCGGGCCTTGCCTCCACGCCCCAGCAGCGCGCCGAGCATGTAGAAGGACGCCCGCATCTGCTTCACCAGGTCGTACGGCGCTTCGAAGTGGTGGATGCCCGCGGCGTTGATCGTGATGTGCTCGGGCGTCGTCGGGTCGGTGTCGGGCGCCCAGTCCACGGTGCAGCCGGTCACGCGGATCACGTTGGAGAACGTCGCCACGTCCTTGAGCACTGGGATGTTGTGGATCGTGGTCTTGCCGTCGCCCAGGACGGCAGCTGCCATGAGCGGGAGCGCAGTGTTCTTCGAGCCGCCGACGTGGATGGAGCCGCGCAGGGGCTGACCACCGTGGATGACGAGCTTGTCCATGAGAGAGGAGGAAATGACGGTCGGTGGGAATGGAGAACGTCAACGCCGACGCTAAACCGGCGGGTTCGTCCTCAAACGGCTTCGTG
>JBCDLV010000127.1:0-9060 GCA_038744895.1 Bacteroidota bacterium
CTGGAGAACCCGCTCCTCCCGCTGACGATCGTCGGCACGTTCGCGCAGCAGTCGATCCTGCTGGAGTTGGCGACGCTCGTGACGGCGTTCGTGCTTTGCGGGCGCGTCGGTGCGCGGATCGCGGCAGAGCTCGGGACGATGCGTGTCAAGGAGCAGATCGACGCCCTCGAAGCGATGGGGCTCAACTCGCGGAGCTACCTCGTCGTCCCGCGCGTGCTGGCGGGCCTCTTGATGTTCCCGGTGCTCTACGTCGTCTCCGGGACAGTGGGCATGGCGATGGGAGGGGTCGTCGCCGAGCTCTCAGGCGAGCTCACCGTGCAGACCTATTGGGAGGGCGCACGCCTCTTCTTCCGACCGTACGACATCGTGTTCGGCCTCATCAAGTCGCTGGTGTTCGGCTTCACGATCACGTCCATCGCCTGCTACACCGGGTACAACGCCGGAGGCGGCGCCGAGGGCGTCGGCACGGCCACCACGCGAGCGGCGGTCCTCGGCTGCGTCTGGGTCCTCTTCGCCGACTACGCCCTCGCTGCGCTCTTGCTGTAACGCCGTCCGGGGTTCATCGCGTCTGCCCCTCCCAACGCGGGCTCTGAACCGGAAACTCTGTACTCCCCTCGTGATCCAAATCCGTGACCTCGCTAAGTCCTTCGGGAGCGCCCAGGTGCTCCGGGATGTCAACCTCGACATCGCCGAGGGCGAGGTAACTTGCATCATCGGGCGGTCCGGGTCGGGCAAGAGCGTGCTGATGCGGCACATCATCGGTCTCATTCAGCCGGACGCCGGGCGCGTCGTGATCGACGGCGCTCCCCTGGACGACCTGACCTACGCCGAGCTACGCCAGGTGCGCCGCAAGTTCGGCGTCCTCTTTCAGAGCGGCGCCCTGTTCGATTCCATGTCGGCACAGGAGAACGTGGAGTTCCCGCTCACCACGTTCACCGACCTCTCCCCCGTCGAGGTCCGCCAGCGGGCCGAGGAGTGCCTGGCACTGGTCGAGCTGCCCGACGCGGGTCCCAAGAAGCCCGCTGAGCTCTCCGGTGGCCAGCAGAAGCGAGTCGCCCTGGCGCGAGCGATCGCCATCGAGCCCAAGTACATCCTCTACGACGAGCCCACCTCCGGCCTCGACCCGGAGACGTCCAACACCATCGACGAACTCATCCACCGGCTCGGGACGACGATGGGAACGACGAGCGTCGTCGTGACCCACGACATGCACTCTGTCCTGTCCATCGCCGACCGCGTCGCGTTCGTCCACGACAAGACGGTCTCCTGGACAGGCACCGTAGACGATCTCCACGAGGCCGACCACCCGGCGCTGCACGCCTTCGTCCGCGCCAACGAGTACAAGATCGGTGCTCCTTCTCAAACTGCCTGATCCCCTCCGTCGGAGTCTGCTCCGTGTTGCATGCTGCGTGGCCGGTGCCACCAGCGGAAGAACACGCAACACGAGACACGCAACAACCTCATGACCAACGAAATCAAAATCGGCCTCGCAGTTCTGCTGTCGGCCGTCGTCTTGTTCGTCGGTGTTCGCTTTCTGGCGGGACAGCCGCTGTTCGGGGCCGGGTACGAGGTCGTGTCGGTGTTCGAGGACGCCCAGGGCCTGACCGCTGGCGCCATCGTCCGGCTGAACGGTGTGCGCGTGGGCGACGTGCAGTCCGTCGAGCTCGGGCCGAACGCGCGGAGCGTCCTGGTCACGATGGCCATCGACCGCGACGTGAGCATCCCCCGCGGCTCGACGGTGCAGACGTCCGGGCTGAGCGCCCTCGGCGAAGTCAACGTCGAGATCTCCCCGCCGCAGGGCGCCGGGGCGGGCCGCCCGCTGGCGGACGGCGACACGCTCCAGGCCAACAACACGCCGGACATCTTCGACCTGATCGCGGGCGAGTCGAACTCCCTGACGGCCCGCGCCGACACCGCGCTGGCGGGCGCCGTCAACACGTTCACGACGCTGGACGAGATCCTGGAAAACTCGGGTGGCGACATCGAGGCCGTGCTCGCGCAGCTTCGGTTCCTGACACAGGCTGGCGTGACGCTCATCCGTGACGAGAGCGCGCGCATCGACCGGACCATCGCCTCGTTGGAGGACGCGGCGGCCAATGCCGGTGGCTCGATCACACAGGTCGGGCGCAACGTCGAGGACTTGTCAGTCGTCGTGGGCAACGACGTGGTCGCCACTTCGGGGACTGTGCGCCAGCTGGCGGAGACCAACGCCGACTCGGTCACGGCTGCCGTCAACAACCTATCGTCCACTCTTCGCCGTGCCGACGGTCAGCTGGAGGCGCTGACGGCGCTGACGGCACAACTCACGCAGCTGACGGCCGACCTGGATTCGACGCTCAACTCGCCGGACGGCACGATGGGCCTGCTTCTTAACGACCCGTCGCTCTACTACAACGCCAACGCGGCGGCGGCGGCGCTCCAGCAGATCCTCCAGGACCTCCAGCAGGACCCAGGGCGGTACCTCAGCGAGATCGAGGGGCTGGTGAAGGTGTTCTAGCCTCCGCTCAGGTCACGGCCGGTCGCCAGCGGGCCCGTCGCCGCCGCGACCCAGCCCACGAGCCAATCGGCGTAGGTTGACGCGTCATCCACGCCTCGTCATGCCCCGCCTTCCCCTTCTCTTCGCCCTGCTGGCGATCGCCGCCAGCGGTGCGGACGCTCAGGACCGTCCGCCGCTCGGGCTCATGGACGTGTTCGAGTTGGAGTACGCCTCCGACCCGCAGATCTCGCCGACCGGTGACGACATCGTGTACCGTCGCAACCGGATGGACGTGCAGACCGACCGCGTCCGCGGCGACCTCTGGATGGTCGATGCCAACGGCTCCAATCACCAGCCGTTGGTCGTCGGCGTCGATGCGTCCAGCCCGCGGTGGTCGCCCGACGGCTCTCGGCTGGCGTACGTGGCCCGCGACGACGACTCCGACGGCCGCCAGCTGATGCTGCTCTACGGCGAGACGGCCAGGAGCGTCCCGGTGGCCCGGCTGGCGTCGGCGCCCGGCGGCATCGCGTGGTCGCCCGACGGGACGCAGATCGCGTTCACGCGGTTCGTCGAGGGCACCGACACGCCGATGGTGTCGCTGCCCGGCCCGCCCGCTGGTGCCGAGTGGGCCGCCCCCGCCATCGTGATCGAGCGCACCCACTGGCGGAGCGACGGCAGCGGCTACACGAAACCCGGCGCACGCCAGCTGTTCGTCGTCTCCGCAGAGGGCGGCACACCGCGCCAGCTGACCGAGGGAGAGCACGATGTCAGCGGCACACCGGCCTGGACACCCGACGGCTTGGGGCTGATCGTGTCCAGCGACCGCCGCGAGAACGCCGACCTCGATCCGGGCGACTCCGAGTTGTACCGCGTCGATGTGGCGACGGGCACGATGACGGTGCTCACGAGCCGCGTCGGCCCGGACGCCAACCCGGACGTGTCGGACTCGGGCGCCATCGCCTACACGGGCACCGACGACCGGCGTCTCGGCTACCAGGTCACCACTCTGCACGTCCGCGACGGCGAGACCTCGCGTCAGCTGCTCCGTGACCTCGACCGCGACGTGCAGAATCCGACGTGGGTCGGCGACGACCTGGTGATCCAGTACGACGACGCCGGCACCACCCGGCTCGCGGTCGTCGCAGCCGACGGGTCACTGCGCCAGCTGGCGAGCGACGTCGGCGGCACGTCGATCGGGCGACCCTACCCTGGCGCCTCGTTCTCCGTCGGTGGAGGTCATGTCGCGTTCACGCTCGGCGGCCCAGACCATCCAGCGGACGTCGCCATTGTCAACCTGCGGGATGGCGAGCCCGTGATCCGGCTGACGCACCTCAATGAGGACCTCTTCTCCCAGCGGACGCTCGGCGAGGTCGAGGAGTTCACCTACACGTCTTCCGCGGATGGGCTGGAGATCGAGGGCTGGATCGTGACGCCGCCCGGCTTCGACCCATCCCGCCAGTACCCGCTGGTGCTGGAGATCCACGGCGGCCCGTTCGCCAACTACGGCCCGCGCTTCTCAATGGAAGCCCAGCTGTTCGCCGCGGCCGGCAACGTGGTGCTCTACACCAACCCTCGCGGGTCGTCCAGCTACGGCGAGGCCTTCGGCAACGAGATCCACCACGCCTACCCGAGCCAGGACTACGACGACCTGATGAGCGGTGTCGACGCGGTCTTGGAGCGAGGCTTCGTGGACCCGGACCGGCTCTACGTCACGGGCGGCTCAGGTGGCGGCGTGCTCACAGCCTGGATCGTGGGCCACACCGACCGCTTCCGCGCGGCGGTCGTCGCGAAGCCCGTGATCAACTGGACCAGCTGGATCGGCACGGCAGACTCCTACGTGTACGGCGCGAAGTACTGGTTCGAGAACCTGCCCTGGGAGGACCCGGAGCACTACTGGGAGCGGTCCCCGCTGGCGTACGTCGGCAACGTGACCACGCCCACGATGGTGCTGACCGGCGAGGCCGACACGCGGACGCCCATGTCCGAGTCGGAGCAGTACTACCAGGCTCTCCGCCTGGAAGAGGTCCCGAGCGCCCTCGTGCGGATTCCCGGCGCCAGCCACGGCATCGCAGCGCGGCCCTCCGGTCTGATGCGGAAGGTGGGTTACATCCTCGCGTGGTTCGAGCGGTACGGCGCCGGATCGCTCGCCGCTGCCGAGTAGGCCGCCTCGACCAGAGCACGCCTCCCCCTCGGCGCGGTCCGAGCAGCCATCGTCTAGTCAGGCTCGGACAGCGTCGAGAGCGCGTCCGAGAGCCAGCTGGCGTGGGCCGACCACGTAGCAGAAGGAACGGCTGAGCGCAGCACGTCCTCGACCCTCTGCTTGTCGCCCCAGCCTCCGCGCGGGAAGGATGGAATCTCGGTGGTGTCCCCGCCGGCGGTCACGTCGGCCCACCAGGACCCACCTCCGACGGGCGGGTTGGTGTCTTCGCGCCAGCTGCGGAAGAGACCTGCCTCGCGCAAGTCGTCGTAGAGACGGTCCAGATCGTCCTCACCGAGTTGGAACGTCCACGTCTCTGAGGGCCCGTCGCCGTAGGCCGTCTCGCCACGAAGCACGCCGTCGCCAGCGGGCGAGATGGTGATGTGCTCGCTGTGGTGGTACGGCGGAGGGAGGCTGCCCGTCCGCCACCTGGCCTCGACGGAGAAATCGTCGGGGCGCTCCTCTAGCGCGCGAACGGATGCACATGCCCCCGCCACGGCCATGAGCACGAGGAGAGCCAACAGATTCACACGGGTCTGCATCGCGAGACATCAGGAAAGCGCCCCCATCCTACGGCACGGCGGCGACACACCGCATGGTTTCCCAGGTCCATACCGTCGGAGCGTCCGTAGCCTATCGGGCCCCGTCCTCCTGCCGATGCCTTCCTACGACGACGCCCTCGCTCTCTTCCACGAGTGGACCCAGACGGAGAGCCTCCGGCGGCACGGCTACGCCGTTGAGGCTGCCATGGCCGAGGTGGCACGCCAGCGGGGTGCCGACGTCGACCGCTGGCGGATGGCGGGACTCCTGCATGACCTCGACTACGAGAGGCACCCGACACCCGACGAGCACCCGACTGTGGGCGTGGCCGAGTTGGAACGCCTCGGGTACGACGCCGACATCCGGACGGCGATCCTCGGGCACGCGCCCTACCTCGGCGTCCCGCGCGAGAGCGACATGGCCAAAGCCCTCTTCGCGGTCGATGAGTTGGCGGGGTTCGTGACCGCGGTCGCCCACGTCCGCCCGACCGGTCTCGACGGGATGACGGTCCGGTCGGTCAAGAAGAAGCTCAAGGACAAGCGCTTCGCAGCCGCTGTCAGCCGCGACGACATTCGCCAGGGAGCGGAGGACATGGGCATGGAGGTCGGCGAGCTGATCCAAATCGTCATCGACGGCATGGCGCGTGAAGCCTCGCGTCTCGGATTCGCGTAGGACCTCCAGATCTCACTGCTTCGATGGCTGATCCCGACGCCCCCGGCTCTCGCCGCATCCTCCCGGCTCCCGGAGCGATGAACCTCGACGACGTCGAGGACGCCAACTTTGCGGAGGCCTTCGGCGAGCCTCCGCCAGCGGAGCCATCGGCGGCGCCTGCCGAGCCCGCTGGCGTGACAGACCAGCCCGTCGACGCTGCCGAGGAGCCGGCTGGCGAACCGGAGGCGCCAGGCGCATCCGACCCCAGTACGCCGACGGATACGTCGGTATCAGCGGTCGAAGCCCCCCCTGCCGAATCGGCTACCCCCGCCCCCCCCGAGGCCGACGCCGACGCCAGCGGGGACGAACCTCCTGTCGAGGTGCCACCAGCGACCGGCGAGCCCGCTGGCACAGCACAGGACGGAGAGGGCCAGAACGACGAGGGCCGGGACCTCGACTCTGACGACCGCCCGCTGGCGGATTCCGCTGGCGCCGCCGACACGGCGCATGTCAGCGAGACCGCGACGGCCGAGGCATCTACGCCAGCGGAGGACGGCGAGGCCGACGAAGCCACCGACGCGGACGCCACCATCGCGCCCCAGAACGCGCACTCGCCAGACCCAGCGCCGCTGGCGCCGTCGCCAGCGGTCGTCGAGACGGCGCGGGAGGCGACGCGCAGCCGAGGGCGCGAGTTCGTCCAGCTCGTCGTCAAGTACGGCAAGGAGCATGTCCCGATGGCTCCGCACAAGCCGTCTGTGCCCGATACCGGCCCGCCGCGAATGGTCGGCCGCGTTGGTCAACTCATTCCGTTCCTTCGTCTCGTGCCGTGGGTGCTCGCGCTCGGCTTCGCAGCCAGCTTCTGGCTCGGCGACGTGCAGGTCACCCTCTTCGGCCGCGAGACCTCCCTGGGCGACCTGCTCCAGGTTCTCACGGTGAGCGGACTGATCGGCTTCCTCACGAACTGGCTGGCGATCACGATGCTCTTCCAGCCACGCGAGAAGCGCGCCATCATCCCGCAGGGGCTCATCCCGGCCCAGCGCGAGCGCGTCATCTACCGATTGAGCGAAGCCATCTCGCGAGAGCTCATCAACGCCGAGATCATCAAGCAGAAGATCCAGGAATCCGGCGTCATCGGGCGCTACCGCGATCTGGCGCTCGGCGTAGTCCGAGGCGTCGTTGAGGACCCCGAGTTCCGCGTCGAGCTGAAGGCGCTCGCGCAGAGCTATGCCCAAGAGGTCCTCGGCAGCGAGCCCGTCCGACGCGAGGTAGCCCGGCTGGCGGTCGAGAAAGTCGAGGAGCAGGCGGGGCAGGGCCTCGGCGGCGTGGCCCTCCGCCTCTACCGGACGTTCGCCGAGGACGATTTTCAGCGGCGCGTCGACCGAGCGCTCGACGAGCTGCCCGATGCGGTGGCCCCGCTTCTCGACCGCATCGACACGGCGCTGGACGCCGTCCCGGCCAAGGTCGAAGCCCGGGCGGACGAGATCGAGGAGGCCGCGACCAGCGCCATCCTGTCGTTCGTCGAGAGCTTCGACGTGCGCACGATGATCTCGGAGCGCGCCCGCCAGTTCGACGAGGGACAGCTGGAACGACTGCTCAAGTCGACTTCCAACGAGCAGCTCAACTACATCAAGTACCTCGGCGCCATCCTCGGCGTCCTCGGTGGATTCGTGATCTGGCAGCCCCTGGGCGCCCTGGCCGTTTTCGTAACGATCGGCTTGGCGCTGTGGGCCATAGACGAAGCCATCGTCCGAGCGCGCAGGGCGGCACCGTAGCCGCGGCACCGTGGACGCGTCCCGCGACGGACGCCAGCGGGCGATCGCTACGCCGTCTTCGCGCCAGCGGCGGCCAAGTCCTCGAAGCCGCCCACGTTGAGCGCGCCCTGGTGGCCCATCCGCTTGAGGAGGCCCGCAGCGCTGCCCGACCGGTTGCCCGACCGGCAGTAGAGGTAGATCGGGCCTTCGCTGGGGAGATCCATCGCGCTCACCTTGTCGTGGAAGTCGGGTGCCATCACATCGGCGTTGACGGCACCAGCGAGGTGCCCCTCGGCGAACTCCGCTGGCGTGCGGACATCGAGGACGGGTGCACCGGCCTCTCGGTTGGCGACGAACTCCGCTGGCGAGAGATCGGTGGACGGGCGAGAGAAGAACGACATCAGTCGGGGTCGGGGAGAACGAAGCGGGACGGCTGGCGGCCATCAACATCGGTGAATCCGTACGTCCGCGCCAGCGATCCCGCGTGAAGCGTGAGGCCGGAGCGGTCCATCACGTTGGGGTCGGCTGCGAGCGCCACGACCGCGCGGCCGGCGTAGAGCGGGCTCTCGCTCTGCTTCAGCTCCGGCTTCGACTTCCAGCGTCGCTCCGACGTGCCGAAAGCACTGAGGACGCGCTCCGTGCGGACGAAGCCGGGCGACAGGGCCACAGACGCCACGCCATGAGGACGCAGGTCCTCGGACATGCCAAACGCCAGCCGATTCAGCGCCGCCTTGGCGAGGTCGTACGCCAGGTGGCCGGTGTAGCGCTCGCCGTCGTCGAACGAGACGGTCACGACCAGAGGCTGGCCGCCCCGCTCGGCCGTCCGGATCAGCAAGGGCGACGCGAACCGCGTGGTGAGCTGCGCAGCCCAGACGCCGGCGCGCATGGTCGCGTCCCACAGCGCCAGCGGTTGCTCCCAAAACGGCTGGACGGCGATGCCCACCTCGTTGCCACCCCAGACGGCGTTGACCAGCACGTCCAGGCGCCCCTCCCGCTGGCGAATGCCGTCGATCAGGGCCCGGACATCCTCCACGCGGGTATGGTCGGCCTGGACGGCGATGCCACGGCCGCCAGCGGCCGTCACGTCGGAGGCCGTCTCGTCGATGCTCCCGGGCGCGTCACGGCGGCGGGCACTCTTGAGCGTTCGTCCTGTGACGTACACGGTCGCCCCCGCCTCGCCGAGCGCGCGGGCGATACCTCGCCCGACGCCCCGACTGGCGCCGGCCACCAGGGCAATCGTTGATGGCAGAGACGGCATGAGCCGCACGGGACCTCGACCAGCGAGCCAACGTTCCCGCTCGATGTCCGCCGAGCCTGTACCCCGCGAGGAGCCCAACACGGGAGACGACCCGGTCCTTGAGCACGCGCCCGGGACCAACGAGGACTCGGCTGTCGAGGAAGCCACGCGGAAACACTTCGGGCTCCGCCTTCGCGACCGGCCGACC
>JBCDLV010000128.1:0-8993 GCA_038744895.1 Bacteroidota bacterium
CCGGAGACAAGGTGGTGGTGACCATCGACGTGTTCGATGATCCACGGGCGTCGCCAGAGGGCACGATCGTCGACGTCTTGGGGCCCGCCGACGCACCCGGCGTCGATGTGCTGGCGCTCGCGATGGCGCATGGCGCGCCGAGCGACTTCCCAGAGGAGGTGGAGGCGTACGCGTCGAAGATCACCGACGGGATCACCAAGACGGAAATCGGCCGGAGGCTTGATCTCCGGGACGCGCCCGTGTTCACCATCGACCCCGAGGACGCCAAGGACTTCGATGATGCCATCCACACCCGAGACCTGGGCGACGGTTTGATCCAGGTGGGTGTCCACATCGCCGACGTCAGCCACTACGTCCGGTCGGGCGATGCCATCGACCAGGAGGCCCTCGATAGGGCCACCAGCACGTACCTGGTCGACCGGGTGATTCCCATGCTCCCCGAGGTGCTATCCAATGGCGTCTGCTCGCTGCGGCCACGCGAAGACAAGCTGGCGTACTCCTGCATCCTAACGGTTGACGGTGGCGGCAACGTGCACCGCTGGGAGATCCGGGAGACCGTGATCCACAGCAAGGAGCGGTTCACGTACGACAGCGCCCAGGCTGTTCTGGACGGGCGAGACCACCCGCTGGCGGACGAGATCCGGAGGGCCGGCACGCTGGCGCGAACGCTGACGAAGAAGCGAATGGCCGACGGAGCCATCGACTTCGACGTGCCAGAGGTCCGAGTTCAGCTCGATGCAGAGGGTCAGCCTGTGGCCATCTACGAGAAGGAGCGAAAAGCTGCCAACCGGCTGATCGAGGAGTTCATGCTGCTCGCCAACCAAGCTGTTGCGATGGAAGCGTCGAAGCGCGAGGTCCCCTTCGTATACCGCATCCACGCGCCACCTGACCGCCAGCGGATCGCCTCCCTCGCGGACTATGTCAAGACCTTCGGGTACTCCCTTCCGCATCAGCACGGCGACGTCCGACGTGATGACCTCAATCGTCTCCTGCGGAAGGTCAAAGGCACACCGGAGGCTCCCGTGATCGAGCAGGCCTCGATCCGCTCCATGTCGAAGGCCATCTATTCGCCTGACAATGTGGGACACTACGGGCTCGGCTTCGAGCACTATGCCCACTTCACGAGTCCCATTCGCCGCTACCCCGATCTGATCGCTCATCGCGTCCTCAAGCGAGTTCTCGGCCAGCAGTCGGGCGCACTGCCAACGGAGGAGACCCTGGAGTCACAGGCGAAGCACTGCTCGGAGCGTGAGCGCGAAGCCGCCGAAGCAGAACGCGAGTCCGTCCGGCTCAAGCAGGTCGAGTACGCGGCCCAGCATCTCGGCGACATCTTCGACGGCGTCGTGGTCGGCGTGACTCGATTCGGTGTGTTCGTCCAGATGCGGCCCATCCTCGTCGAGGGCCTCGTCCACGTCCGCGAGATGGCGGGCGACTACTGGGAGTACGACGAGCGTCGGTACGTACTCGTCGGCAAAAACACCGGACGGCGGATTCGGGTCGGCGACCCGTGCCGTGTTCGCATCGACGCCGCGGACCCAGAGACGCGTCGGGTGGACCTCGCGTTCGAGGAGCCCCCCGGCCGTATCGTCGGGAGCGACCGCCAGCGGTCCAAGAGCAAAGCCAAGCAGCGGCGCCAGAAGCGCACAACCCGAGGCACCAAGCGGCGGCGGCGGTAAGCCTGAGAGTTCTGCGTCCAACGACAAGACCACCCTGGCTCCGTTCGATCGCCAGCGGGCCTCTGACCGTTCACCTACGCGATGCCTCCCGGCTTGCGGAACACCGCCCGCACCGACCCGCTGGCGTCTCGGGACGGCTCCTCGGCAACGACGAATCCGGTCGCCTCGGCGTCTTCGACGAGTCCGTCGCGGCTCTCGGTCTCGATCCAGAGCCATCCACCCGCGATCAGCAAGCGATACGCCTCTGCTATCGTGCCGGCCCGCTGGCGATCGCTGCCAGCCAGGATCACCCAATCCGCAGACTCGCTGTCGAAGCCTGTTTCAGTCGGTGAGGCCGCGGCGATCCGGCTAGCGATCTCCTCGCTCGCAATATGCGGCGCCAGACGATCCGTGATCTGCTCCACGTCTAGCGCGACGGCACGCACGTCGAACCCGAGTTGGAGCAGCGGCAGAAGGTGGCGCCCGTCATCTGCCGAGAGGTCGACGATCCGAGCGGTCGTCGGCACGGAAGCGATCGTCCGGAGCAGGTGGTCCGACGGCGGACGCACTCAGGCAGCGGATCGGCGAACGGTGTCCTCGGACTCTCTCCGCTCAATGGTACCGAGAGTAGGACCATCCACGGCCCACACCCTCGTGGCAATGCGACGTGAGCACACGGGGCATTCCGGTGCCGCGACGGCCGTCTGGGAGAGCACAGGCGTGTCGACCTCTCCCTGGGCAAGTCCGTCGCCCCCTGCGAGGACGTCAGGCTCCAGGTGCACAGCCACACACTCCGCGAGCGCGTCGATCACCAGCGGGTGATCGTTCAGTCCGCTCGTGACTTCGAAATTCTGGATGCCCTCCTTTTTGGCCGCCGCACGAACGGTCACGTCGAGGTCGAAGGCGGTATCGACACGGTCCGATAGGAACGAGACCGGGACCACGAGCAGTGCCGACGCGCCATCGTCGGCCATATCGCTGACGGCGTCCTTGATCCGAGCCCCAAGGGCACGGCCCGAGCCGAGCGGCTTCTGGAAGGCCACCTTGGCGGCCCGGTCATCGGCACGAGCGTCGAGGATCGCGCGGACGGTCGCGTGCACGTGACAGCAGTACGGGTCGCTCAACTTCGCCAGATGTCTGCGGAACGCGCCGTGTGCGACGAATAGGATCTGGACTCGATCTCTCAGCTCTCTCGGGAACCGCTGGATCCCTTCGTCGATGCGCTCACTGATTGCCCACACCAACTTGGGATGAGTGGCGTACTCCGAGACGAGCGTTGTCGAGACCGGGACCTCTCCGTGCGCCTCCCAATATGAGAGGCTCGATCCGGTGGTCGAGGTCGAGAAGTGAGGCTGAAGGGGCAAGAGCACGACACGCGAGACACCGTCCTCCGCCATCCGCTGGCGCGCGCGCTCCACGGACGGGTCGCCGTGCCGCATGGCGACGTAGGTGCGGAATGACGCACCTGTGGCGGCCCCGAACCTGTGGTTCAGACGACGCTCCAGGGCCGCCGCCTGCTCCGATACGTGCCTGCGGAGTGGGCTCGACCCACCGATCATCTCGAACGATCTCTGGAGCTCGCGTCCGAGCTTTCGCGCGGTCGAGCGGGCCGCACGCGCCCGAAGCGCGCGCGGCACATGCGTTGCCACCTCGACCGGGTCGAGAAGGCGACTCTCCAAGAATGGAACCACCTCGTCCGGTCGCAGGGGCCCGCCGAGTTCCATCAGGACCACGCCGACCACGTCGCCTGGTGCCACGCGGACCGCTCGCTGGTTGAAGGCCTTCCCCGTGAGGATTCCCTCATCGTACCGGAAGGCGCTTAGGTATTGGTGCGGCGTCATGGAGCGGTATCGCCGTGCCGGGGGAAAGTCCCAGGCCGACATACCCAATAAACCTCCTGCGTCCAGAACTCATGTCGCGACTCATTGAAGACGGCGACGAGACCACCGGTTTTGCACCTCCTCCACACCGCCGCATTGCGGCATCATGCATCTACGCAACTCAGATTGAGCAAAACGCTAAGCGCCGCAAAGCTGCAGGACTACTCCGCCCTTTACCTCCTTCGACGGCTACACCGCCACGACCACCGATGCGAGCCGCTGGCGGAAGGATGGCGCGACGATCGCATCCCACACGCCCGCCACGATATCGAGGGTGTCAGCGGGCGGCGTTCCGCCTTGGATGGCCACCGTCACAGCCTGCTGGCGGGCCTGCGTCACGGCCCGCTCGGCAACCCGCACGGCGTCAGCGACACGATGCAATGCGTCGTCGGCTCCGACGATGGCCTGGCTGGCGAGGTCGACGATGAACTGGAGACCGGCGAGTGCTACCGCTAACCGACGGGCCACCTCCGGGGTTGGAGGGCGGAGGCTGTCCTCGAATGAGCGAACCACTTCGAAACGCCTCCACAGCTCCGACCCGAGGATGTGCCGGAACCGGACCGGCACGGTGCCACGAAGGGGGCTGCCGACGAAATCATCGAATGGGGATGGCGATTCGTCGCTTCGGTAGCGGCCGGAGGAGGTCTCCGACTCTATCTGGCGCATCATCCGCTGCGCGCTTGCTCCCCACTCGCCATCGATCTCCTCGCCGAGGGTCGTCGCCGCCGTGTCGAGCGTCCACGCGGAGCGCTGGGCCAGCGGGACCGGCACGTCACCGGCGTCACGCGCGGCACCGAGAGCTGCGCGTCCGTAATCGAGCGCGGCGTCGAGATCCGTGACGAGTGGACGGAGCCCCTGGACGAGCCGTTGGGCGGATGGACCTGGGAGCACCGCACGGAACGTCTCCACTGCCATCCGGATGCCGTGGGCGGCCTGCTGGACGGTGCGCGCGTCTGATGGCGCGCGTGACGCGATGAATGCCCGAGCCGCCTCATCGAAGGTATCGAGCCGTTGCCGAAGTGTCGTGTGCGCGGCCGTCAGCAAGAAGGTGTCTCCGCTGATCGTATCCAACTGGATCGACCGATGGGACGGCTGGCGCGCCGTCACATCCCGCACGCGAGGCGCGACCACGGCCGCCAGGTCGACATCCGTAAATGCCGCAGGCACCCGGCTGGCGAAGGTCCCATGGGCCACCGGGCCGAGAATGACCGGGTACCGCCGCCTGGAGAACGCGGGCGGAGACGCAGCGGGCGCCGACACGTCGTCTGCGGGCTCCACATCGTCGAGGATGGGCGTCTCGACGCGGTCGACACGGAACTGATCGATGAGTTCAGCGAGGCTGCTGGCGTTGCGCGCGGTGGTCAGCGCAGAGCCATCTCCCGACTCGAACGGACGCGGCAGATCGGGCGTCGGCGCAGCGGGTCGAGGCCTCGCAGGCGCCGACGGTCCTCGCCGGGCAAGCGGCGGCGTCTGCGCGTCGAGCACGCCCAAGCGCACTTCGCGGAATCGCTCTCGAATCTTGCGCACGCGGGCCATTCCGATGCCCGTACGCGACGCGATGGTATCTGGCCTGAACCTTCGCGAGTCCAGCAAGACGACTTGCGCAGCGACCGATCGTGGATGGGATCGGTCCACGGCAGCTTCCAGAGCGTCTCGTTCACGCGGGAGCAACAGAACAGTCTCCGACAGTGTC
Source organism: Bacteroidota bacterium (assembly GCA_038744895.1). Classification (GTDB taxonomy): domain Bacteria; phylum Bacteroidota; class Rhodothermia; order Rhodothermales; family Rubricoccaceae; genus Rubrivirga. Next base: position 5,229 of record JBCDLV010000128.1, read on the forward strand.
CTGCGAGTCCGCAAGATGCCCCGCTCGAATGCGCTGTCGCTGACCGGTTCGAGCCCGCTGGCGCGAAGGTCTGAATCCAGCGCATCCGCCAGTCCCTCGGACTGGTCCGCGTCGATCTGGACCTCGTTGGCCACGACGCGCCCGCCGATCACGTCGTAGACCGTGACGTCGAATGCCACCGTGCCGATGGGGCGGTCATCCCGGCGCGCCACGCGCGGCGTCCGGTAGCGGCGGACGGTCAGGAGGGGGACGAGCGTCTCGCCCCCCACGGCGAAGCGAACGGCCTCAGAGATCTGACCGTCCGGGAGCTCCAGAGGGCCGTCGGGGACGCCAGCGGGCGGAAGGGGCTCATCCGCGAATCGCCCCGGCTCCTTCCCGCTGGCGGAGCGCAGCGAAAGAGACCATTGGCCATCCAGGTCCCGGACCCTGAGCGCAAGCCCTTGCTGAAGCAAGTCGCCGTTGGCGGTGTCGTAGAACCGATCCTGGATGCGGACCGGCGGCATGGCCGTGAGTCGCAGGCCTCCGATCTCGGAGGCCTGGACGAGGGCCGTGAATGGCCCGGGACGATGGGCGACGTAGATAAGGGGGGGCATCGGGGGGACAAACGCCCGCTTCAACATAAAGCCTCTGCCCCGCTCCAGCACCGCCTGTTGATATCTCGGGCTGGCTGTGGGCAGCAGCTTCTTCCTGTCAGCAGACCACCGTGGACCGCGTCAGCGGGTCTCACCCCGTCAGCGCAGCACGTTCGGTCTGGTCGGCGAGTGCCTCCGCCTCGGCCACCAGGACTTCGATCGCATCCAGGCCTCGATCCCAGAAGCCCGGATCCTGCAGATCGATGCCGAGCCGACCGACAAGCACGTGGGGCCAGTCCGACCCGCCAGCGGCCAGCAGGTCCCGGTAGCGACCCGAGAAGCCAGTGCCCTCCTCCTGGTACCGCTGGTACAGAGCCAGGACGAGAAGCTCCCCGAAGGCGTACGCGTAGACGTAGCCCGGCGTGTGGACAAAGTGCGGGATGTAGCTCCACCAGCGACGGTAGCCGTCGGTCAGCGTGACGCTGTCTCCGTACATCGCGGCCTGCGTGCTCATCCAGTGCTCGGCGAAGTCGTCGGGCGTGAGTTCGCCCCGCTGGCGTCGGTGCTCGTGGATGCGCGCCTCGAACCGATTCATGGTCACCTGTCGGAAGACGGTGGCCATCGTGTCGTCGATCTTCTCGACCAGCAGCGCCAGCCGGTCGGCGTCGGACTCGATGGAGCCGATCATGCGCTGAAAGGTGAGCATCTCTCCGAAGACCGATGCGGTTTCAGCGGTCGTCAAGGGCGTGTCGGCGTGGTAGACGCCCTGGCCTCGGCTGAGGTACTGGTGCACCCCGTGGCCGAGCTCATGCGCGAGGGTTTGAACGTCGCGGAGCTGACCCGTGTAGTTGAGCAGGATGTACGGATGGGCACTCGGGACAGCGCCGTGGCTGAACGCCCCGCCACGCTTGCCGGGCTCGGGTGGCGCGTCGATCCAGCGGTCCTCGAAAAACCGCTCGACCACAGCCCCCATCTCGGGATCGAACTCCGTGTAGGCCGCTGTCACTGATGAGCGCGCCTCGTCCCACGTCACGAATGTCTCCGTCTGGCCCGTCGGCGCATACCTGTCATAATCGAACAGGTCGTCCAGTCCCAACAGACGCTTCTTGAGTCGGTAGAAGCGCGCGACGACACCATACCGGCCCGTCACCGCCTCGACCAACGCGTCCACGCTGGCACCGTCGATCTCGTTGGCCTGGTTCCTGCTGGCGATCCACGAGTCGTACCCCCGGAGCCGATCCGACGACGCCTTATCCGCCAAGAGCGTGTTGAAGACGTATGTCAGCGGACGTGAGAGATCCGCCAGGCCTTCCGTCACCGCGGCGTGTGCGTCTCGGCGCACGGAACGATCGGTGTCGTGGAGCTGGACCGTGGCCTGCTGGAGTGGAAGCTGTTCTCCCCGCACGTCGAAGCGCGCCGCGCCGAGTGTCTCGTCGAAGAACCGGTTCCACGCACTCCAGCCCGTGACGGCCTTCTCGGACAGGATCGACTCCTCCGGCTCGGTCAGCACGTGCGCCCGCGCATCGGTCTTGAGCTCCAGGTAATGCCGTGCGCTCGCGAGTTCCTCATACGTCGCCAGCTGGCGCGCGCGCTCAGGGTCGATCTGGGCCCACTCCACGTCGAAGAAGAGCATGGCCTGACCAATTCGCGTGTACGCTTCGCGCACGCGCTGGAGCCGGGCGCCCGCGGCCGGATCCTCTGTGTTTGTGCTCCATGCGAGGTAGGCGTACGTGTAAGCCCGGCCTGCCCGGTCGTGGACCACGGCCATCGCCTGGAGGGCTTCCGCCAGCGGGCCCGCATCGAGTTCGGACACACGACCGCGGTACTGATCCGCGATGGATGCCGCGGCCTCCTCAGCACTGCGGACGTCGGCATCCAGGGCATCGTCTGACGGGTAAAGGTCGGCGAGCGTCCAGCGGACATCCTCGGCACCAGTGGGTCGGGTAGCAGCGGTGGTCGTCATGGGGAAATGGAGAGGGGTTCCTCAGGTCGGTCTCGCGGTTCCAGGGCGTCGGCGGGCGTACCTTCGGTGTGTGGATCGGAGGGCGCCGACAGGCGGCGTCAAGCTACGGTCCACGCCACCCCCCGACTCTCATGGCACAGGTTCAGGAACTCGCCAGCCGCGACGACGCCGACGCAATGCTGGCCGCCTCTCACGAGGCCCCCATTTATCTCCTCAAGCATTCCATCGCGTGCCCGATCTCCGCCCGCGGGCAGATGGAGTTCGTCGGCCTCGAAGGCGACGATGACCCGACGCTGTACGCCGTGGTCGTGCAGTACGCCCGCGACGTGTCCAACTACCTCGCGGAGACGCTCGACGTGAAGCACGAAACGCCGCAGGCCATTCTGATCCGTGATGGCAAAGCCGTCGACGTCAAAAGCCACGGGGCGATTCGCCTCGGAGACCTGCGGGCTGCCGCCTCTGCCGACTAGGCCCATGCCGGCGCGCGCGCTCGTTCTGCTCTCGACCCTGCTGGCGGCCTGCGGCACGAAGCCGGTCCCGGACGGCCCTACTGGGGCCGTGGCCGCCGAGCGAGTACCCAACGTGGTGGTCCCAACTGACGCCGGCCTTGTGGACATCGCGTCGCTGGCAGGGCAGCCCGTGGTGCTCCAGTTCGCCGAGCCGGGCGATCCAGCCTGGGATGATCTAGCGGATGCGCTCGCAGACCTGGAAGCCGCTGGCGCCACGGTCCTCTCTGTCCCCGTTGACGGTGTCGAGCGCGAAGCAGCGGAGGCATTTGGATTCGAAGGTCCTGCTCTCGCGGTCGTCGTCGATGGCGAAGGCACCGTCCGAGGACGGACCGAGACGCCGTCGGGGGAGGATCTCTTCGCACTTGCCAGTCCCGTCCTCGCAGAAGCCGACATCGCCGAGACCGTCGCGTGGCAAGGGGCCCACACCCTGGACGCCCTCGTGGGCGCAGGGGGCCTGATCGTGCAGGTCGGCGAGGAGGCCTCGCTTCGGCTCTCGCTCCACATAGCCGCCGACACCCTGACAGCGGCCGATCTGCCCGCAGATCTCGGCACCCCGCTGGCGTTCGTCGGGCAGGACGCCGAGGACGCTGCGCAGTCTGCGCTCCGCTGGGGCTATGCCGCCGTCTACGTCGCCGACGACGAGGAAACACTGACGGAGGTCCGGCGGGCTCCGCCGACGCCCCCCTCCCCCGCCCGGCGCTCAGGAGGTGCCCGCGGCTGA
>JBCDLV010000129.1:0-8947 GCA_038744895.1 Bacteroidota bacterium
GCCTCGACGTCGTAGGGCGGGGTCGCCAGCGGGCTGGCTTCCTCTACGCCGCCGCGCCAGCGGGCTCCCGGAGCACCTCCACCAGGTCCAACCGCTCCCACGGGAAGGCGTCCCGCCCGAAGTGCCCGTATGCCGCCGTCTGGTGGTACCGCGGCCGCACCTCGGCATCCGGCGAGATGAGCCCGAACCGCTCGATGATCGCCGCCGGGCGCAGGTCCACCCGCTGGCGCACGAGCGCCGCCAGTTCCGCGTCCGTGTGATCCGTCGCCGTGCCGTTGGTCTCCACGCGGACCGACACCGGCTCGGCCACACCGATCGCGTAGGCCACCTGGACCAGCGCCTCGTCGCACAGCCCAGCGGCCACCAGGTTCTTGGCCACGTGGCGCGTCGCGTAGGCCGCGCTGCGATCCACCTTGCTCGGGTCCTTGCCGCTGAAGGCACCGCCGCCGTGGGCGCCCTTCCCGCCGTACGTGTCGACGATGATCTTGCGGCCTGTGAGGCCGGTGTCGCCGTGCGGGCCGCCGATCACGAACACGCCCGTCGGGTTGACGTGGAGGATCAGGTCGTCGTCCACGAGCGCGGCGGGGAGGACCGCTGGCAGCACGTGCTCGCAGACATCGGCCTTGATCTGCTCCAGCGACACCTCAGCGTCGTGCTGCGTCGAGATCACGACCGTGTGGATGCGCTTGACGGTCCGGTCGTCGGCGTCGTATTCGACCGTTACCTGGCTCTTTGCGTCGGGGCGGAGGTACGTCATGACCTCGCCCGCCTTGCGGAGATCGGCGAGCCGCTTCACGAGCCGGTGGCTGAGCACCAGCGCCAGCGGCATCAGCGTCTCCTCGTCCTCGCGGGTGGCGTAGCCGAACATCATGCCCTGGTCGCCCGCGCCCTGCTCCTCGTGGAGCCCCGCGTCGTCGTCCACGCCCTGCGCGATGTCAGACGACTGCTCGTGGATCGAGACGAGCACGCCGCAGGAGCGGGCGTCGAACTGGAGCGTCGGGTCGGTGTAACCGATCTCCTCGATCGTCTGGCGGACGACCTCCTGTACGTCCACGTACGTGCGGCTCGTGACCTCCCCCGAGACGACGACGAGCCCCGTCGTGCATAGCGTCTCGATGGCGCACCGGCTGGCGGGGTCTCCTGCGAGGAAGGCATCGAGGAGGGCATCCGAGATCTGGTCCGACACCTTGTCGGGATGGCCTTCGGAGACGGACTCAGAGGTAAAGAGGGTAGCCATACGGTCGAGGTCTACAGTCGAGAACGGTCGGGAAGGTAGACGGCCTCTGTCAGTGCAGGCCACCTCGGCAGGTGCGCTGTGGGGGCCTTCTGCGAATCTGTGCTCGACGTGCCGCGTAAGGAGATGCGGCCCGCTGGCGTCACGTTGCTCGGTTCTCTTCGGGCGGCGTAGCTTGACCGGCCGATCACACGGTTCTCCCCTCTGACCTCCCACCCTCTATCCCCTATGGCCGCCGAGACCACCGAACAGCGCATCCAGGAGATCATCGTCGAGAAGCTCGGCGTCGATCCCGCCGATGTCACACGCGACGCCTCGTTCACGAACGACCTGGGCGCTGACTCTCTCGACACCGTCGAGCTCATCATGGAGTTCGAGAAGGAGTTCGACATGACGATCCCCGACGAGGACGCCGAGCAGATCGCCACCGTCGGCGACGCCGTCGACTACGTCGAGTCAAAGAAGGCCTAGCGCCTCCTCGGCCTCCGTTTTCCGTTTCCGCCGGCGGCGTGCCCTGCGCGTCGCCGGTTGTTGTACAGGTCCGATCCCATGTCTTTTACCGCCCGGCCGTTCGCAGACCGTCGCGTCGTCGTCACCGGCCTCGGAGCGCTCACCCCGCTCGGCCACACCGTCCCCGCGTTCTGGGACGCCATGATGGCAGGCACGAGTGGCGCCGCGCCCATCACGCATTTCGACGCCAGCGGGTACCCCACGCAGTTCGCGTGCGAGGTCAAGGACTTCGACCCGTCCGATCACCTCGACCGCAAGGAAGCTCGACGCCTCGATCCGTTCGCCCAGTATGCCATCGTCGCTGCCGACGAGGCGTTGGCGGATGCCGGGATCGAGTCAGGGGCCCTCACGGACGAGGAGCGGACGCGCACGGGGGTCATCATGGGATCCGGGATCGGCGGGATGAAGCTGTTCCAGGACCAGGTGGTCACCTACGCCGAGCACGGGCCGCGACGGCTGAGCCCGTTCTTCGTGCCGATGATGATCATCGACATGGCGCCGGGGCTCATTTCGATGCGGCACAAGCTCCACGGACCCAACTATGCGACCGTTAGCGCGTGCGCAACATCCAACAACGCCATCGGCGACGCGTGGATGGTGATCAAGGCCGGGCTGGCGGACACGATCATCGCGGGCGGCACGGACGCGAGCGTGACCGAGGTAGGCTTAGGCGGCTTCGGCAACATGAAGGCGCTCTCGACGCGCAACGACGCGCCGGAATTCGCCAGCAGGCCGTTCGACGCCGACCGGGACGGGTTCGTCATGGGCGAGGGAGCCGGCGCGCTCGTTCTGGAGACCTACGAGCGCGCCCACGCGCGCGGCGCGCGGATCTACGCGGAGGTCCTCGGCCTCGGCATGTCCGCCGACGCGCACCACATCTCGGCGCCCCACCCCGAGGGGCTCGGCGCGACGCTGGCGATGCAGCAAGCCCTGGACCGGGCCGGCGTCAAGCCCGCCGATGTCGACTACCTCAACATGCACGGCACGTCGACGCCGCTCGGCGACGTGGCCGAGACCAAGGCGATCAAGGCCGTCTTCGGCGAGCACGCCTACGCCATGAACCTCTCGTCGACCAAGTCGATGACCGGCCACCTGCTCGGCGCCGCTGGCGCCGTCGAGGCGGTCGCCTCCATCCTGGCGATTACCGAGAACCGGGTCCCGCCGACGATCAACTTCGAAACGCCGGATCCCGACTGCGACCTGAACTACACGTTCAACGAGCCTCAGGACCGCGACGTCAAGGTGGCCGTCTCGAACGCGTTTGGGTTTGGCGGCCACAACACGTGCGTCGTGTTCGGCGAGGTCACGGACTGACCCGACACGCCAGCGGTGCCGCTGGCGTCTAGCCCGTTGGCACCCTGACCCGCTGGCGCTGCGAGACGGGAGCATCCTGTCTTTCGCGTCTCTGCTGCGATTAGCTGCCTGTCTCCAGGCGCCACAGGACATCCGTCACGTGATCGACTCCACGACGTAGGTGACGGCGGAAAGTGCTGAAAGGGAGGTCGAGACGCTCGGCCGCGACAGCCTGAGTCGGGGCTGGGCGGAGGTACGTGAGGTCGAGCGCCCGATAGAAGCGACGCTCGCGGGAGCCTGCGTCGAGTTGCTCCGCCGCGTCCGTGAGGAGGTCCCGGAGGACGAGGACCGGCTCGGCGTCATCGGCGACCCGCTCACGGACGAGGCGAGACGCCAGCAGTGGGCTCTCGGCGAGCCGGTGCGGCCGTGCATATGCCTTGAGCGCCTCGCGTACTGCATCGCCGAACGCCTCCTCGCTCAGGACGACCAGCGAATCCATCGCTGGGCCAGGCTCAGCGGGGGCGCTCGGCGCCTGCGTGGCGAGAGCATCGAGCCAGGCCGTCGGAGGCGTAGCTCGCCAATCTTTCCCGAACGCGGCTGGACCGCCCTCGACCTCTGCTGATGTCCATCGCTGGAGACCAACGAAGGAAAAGACCGGACCCCAGAGGTCGGGCTCCGAGGTGAGTAGAATGGACGCCGCAAGTGCAGGCGTCGTGAGATAACGCTCGACGGTCCGTTCGAACACGAGGCTCTGAACGGCCGAGACGTTCTGGCCTGCCTCGACATCGAGCCACGACCGGAACAGAAGCACCCGCTCGCCCTCTCGGACGCGAGTGCCCTTCCATGCTGTGGATACGACGGGATCGGCCGTGCGCTCGTCAGAGGTAAGCGCACTCAGGTCGAGCGTGAGGACGAGCCCCGCTGGCGACCCATCCCGGCGGCGGAAGATCTCGGCGGCTTGGGGCTGGCGGACGAGCCAGCCTGCGACGGCATCGGCTTCGGTCCTGGACTGATGGCGGGCGATGGCAGCGTGGATCGCGTCGATGTCGCTGGCACGTGGGGAACCAGATCCGGAGAGATCGGCTTCCTCCCAGGCTGCGTGGAGGCGCGTCAGCAAGGGCTCCACGACCGGATGGCGCCGGTAGAGGTGGAGGTAGTCAGCGAGCGTCTGGCGGCGGTCTCCATCGGAGACTGGGACTCGGAGTCGCCGGGCGTAGTAGTGCCGGGCTTGAGCGTGAAGCGCTGCATGGCGATCCGGGTCGCGCCAGCGGAGATCAGCCTCAACCGTTTCACGGACGATGTCATGCAGACGAACACCGCGGGCGTCGGACTCGGCGAACCCAAGCCCGCGAAGCCATGCGAACAGCGCGTCGTCGCTGGCGTCACCTGCAGTCGGAGCACCGTCTCCAGAAGGCGGAAGGAGCGCTCCGAGAAGCGGGACCGTCAGCGAACGGACCAGCGCAGCACCCTCCAACGCCGCGCGGTGGGATGCCGAGGGGACCGACGATGCAAACCGTGCCAGCAGGTCGGCGAGGAGGTCGGGGGCGTCCGTAGGATCGAACGCGACGGCCGCACCCTCCTGGCGGACACGTTCGGCGACGAGCGTCAGCGCCAGCGGGTGGCCGTGTGTGAATGCGAGCACCCGGTCGTGCGCCTCGGCCGGGACATCGCGTGAGGCGAGATAGGTGACGGCTTCGGCCGGCGACAGATTCCGAAGCGGGATCTCGACGACTTCCCCGGCCCATCCCGAACGCCACTCCGGTGCAGGCCGCTCGCGCCCTGCGATCACGACGAGCGTGGCCGCCGGGAGCGACGGCACGAGTGACCGCCGAACCCACCCGTCTAGCGCTGCAATCCGCTCATAGGTATCGAGGAGCAGCACGCACCGTTCACCGATCTCCGCCAGTGCGCCTGCGACGACCGACGAGACTGCCGCTGGCGTCGGGTCCGTGTCGCGCGCGTCCACGCGGGCAACGGACACGCCACAACTCTCCGCGAGCCGAGCCACCTCGTCGAGCAACGCGGTCTTGCCGATCCCGCCCGGCCCATGGACGAAGGCGACATGAAACGGTAGCGACTCGGCCTCGAGCGCGTCACGGAGCCGGGACAGCTCGGGCTGGCGCCCAACGAACCGATTATGTCGAGCCGAGACCACGCGGTCTCCAAGTGTGGAAGGAAGCATACCCATGTGTCAGGATGCAAGACGTCGCGAGGCCTTAGGCCCGAATGGGCGGCCTTCCTATGGAAGTGGACACGAAATGAGCAACGTACGGTCTAGAGAATGAACCATGTGTGGGAGTTCCTTCTGCCTACCTCTCCTCTATCACCCCGCATGACCTCGTTCCGAACGCTTCTCCTCGGCTTCGCCGTGACCGCACTGGTCCTCACGGCCGGCCTCCTTGCTCCGCCGTTCTCCGACGCCTCCAGCCACCGCGAGGCTCCGCTCATCGCTGATGACCCTCTGGCGGACAACACCGACGTTTACGCCTTCCGCTCGCCGGACGACCCCTCGACGGTCACGATCGTCGCCAACTACATCCCACTCTCGCACCCGGAGGGCGGCCCGAACTACAACCACTTCGGGGAGGACATCCGGTACGAGATCCACATCAAGAACCAGACGTCCGCTGGCATACTCGGCTCCGCGACGGACGACATCACCTACCGGTTCACATTTGACCGCGTCGATGAGGACCCGACGACGTTCTTCAACATCCGCCTCGGCGCGGAGAACATCAACACGACGTATACGCTGGAGAAAAGCACGGATGGCGGGATGTCCTTCACGACGATCGTGAGCGACGGCCCGACGCCGCCCGCCAACATCGGCCCGCGCTCGAATGAGTCGGCCCTCGGAACGGAGGACGGCTACGATGCGCTCGTCGAGGACGCCATCGTGACGGCCACGACCGGCGAGACCGTATTCGCTGGCCCTCGTGACGACCCGTTCTTCGTCGACCTGGGCGGCATCTTCGACCTCGGCAACCTCCGCGACACGTTCTGCGAGGACATGAACAACGCGGATTGCGCACGCGACGCCGTCGCGGGGTACAACACCCACGCGCTCGTACTGCAGATCCCGATCGCGATGCTCCAGAAGGACGGCCGCGACGCGCCCGACGCCGACGACTCGGACGACGAGGCCGACGGCACGAACTCGATCTTCGATTCCGACTTCGTAATCGGCGTGTGGGCCTCCGCCAGCCGGCCGCAGGTGACCACGCTCTCGACCGACGGCTCCAAACCGACCGTCTCGGGCCCGTTCGTCCAGGTCTCGCGCCTGGGCAACCCGCTCGTGAACGAGGCCGTCATCCCGATCGGCGAGAAGGACCGGTGGAACTACGTCTCGCCCTACAGCGAGGCCGAGCAGAGCTTCGCCCAGTACTTCGTCAACCCGGAGATCGGGCTGTACCTGGAGAACGGGCAGTTCGGGGAGGCCATCACCGGCCCGCTTGATCAGCTAGAGATCCAGCAGAACGCGTACCCGGCCCTCGACCTCGACGGCGACGGTAACCCAGGCAACGTCGGCTCCGGTCTCGACTTCAACAACGGTGCCGATGGCGCCGCAGCCGTCCTCCCGCTCGTCGGCAACGGGCTTGACATCGACGGGACGGCGTTCGCGGTCCCGACCCGGCCCACCGTTGACGGCGTTCCGACTGCGCTGCTGGCGCCGGGCCAGCCGCGCCGCGTGGACATCCTACCCATCTTCTACTTCGGCGTCCCGAACGCGCCGCCGTACCAGCTCCTGACGGGCAAGCCTGGCTTCGTCGCCGACACGGACAACGACGGCAACCTTGAGTTCACCGCTGGCAAGCCGTTCATCAACAACTTCCTCCCGCTCACGCAGACGCCTGACGGTGGGCTCTGGGGCGGCGACGTGCTCCGTCTGAACATGGCAGTACCGGTCACCCCGCGTGACACCGAGGAATTCCGCAACTGGGCACGGCTCGGGCTCATCCGAGCGGCGGCCATTGGCCTGACCGTACCGGACTTCGCGAACACCGACATCCAGGTGATCCCGCACCTAGACGGTTTCCCCAACGGGCGCCGACTGGAGGACGACGTGACCTCGATCGCCTTCCAGGCGCTCGGCGGGCTCGTGCTCTCGGCCGTCGGTCTCCCCGAGGACGACGCTGTCGCCGGCGACTACTCGGACTTCGCGGCCTCGTCGCAGCTCTTCCGAGAGCTCGCATTCGTCGCGGGCCCGGTGCGGAACGACGTCGAGTTCCTCGACAGCTTCCCGTACCTCGCTGGTCCGTTCCGCGGCTACGACTACGTCCGTGACCAGATGGCGGACGCCCCGCGCGCCAACTTTCCGACCTCGTCGGGGATCGGCGTGGGCGCGCCAGCCGGCATCCTGCTGAACCCGGCGTTCCCGAACCCGACGCGAGGCGATGCCACGATTCAGTTCCAGGTCCGCCAGGCGGGTGACGTCCGGCTCGACGTGTACGACGTGCGCGGCCGTCTCGTCCAGACCATCGCCGACCGTCGATTCCAGGCAGGCACCCACGACGTCGCGTGGGACGGCTCGCGGCTCGCGTCCGGCACGTACCTCTACCGCCTGATGGTAGATGGGGAGCTCGTCGCGACGCGTCAGGCTACGATCGTCCGCTAGCACGAGCGCGACCGCCTGTTGTTGGGGGCGGAGTCTCCGGGCTCCGCCCCCGTCTGTTTCCCCGATTGCATGAGTACCCGAACCTCCCGAATCCTCGCCATTGGCCTCGTCGTGGCAGCCGTCGTTACGGTCGCTGTCGTATGGCAGCTCCGCGCGCCGGAGCTCCCCGAAGACCACGCACAAATCGCCCCGGGTGACCGCTTCGACGACGCCGCGGACGCTGTCGACTACTACCGCGCGCTCGTCCGCCAGGACCCCGGCGCCGTCGAGCCGAAGGTGCGGCTGGCGCACGCGCTCCTCCAACTCGGCGAGGACACCGGCGCCGAGACCGAGACGATCCCCGAGGCCCGCGACCTGCTGGCGGAGGCGCTCAGCCAGGACCCCGACCACCTCTACGCGCGCTCGATCCAATCCACGCTCCTCAACAAGCTCCACGAGTTTGAGCAGGCCCGCGACCTCTCGCGCCAGATCTTGGACGAGAGCCCGTACTTCGCCTACGCGCACGGGACGCTCATCGACGCGCTCGTCGAACTCGGAGAGTACGAGGAGGCCGTCGCCGCGTCCGACCAACTGCAGTCGATCAAGCCGGGACTGCCGGCGTACTCGCGCGTGAGCTACATCCGCGAGCTCCACGGCGACACCGACGGCGCCATCGACGCCATGCGCCTCGCCGCGGACGCCTCCGTCGGTACCCGGCCCGAGCGAGCGTGGGCACTGTACCAGCTCGGTACGCTCTACCTCGGCGACGCCCGGGCCGATACGGCTGCATTCATCTACGAGGGCATCCTGCAGGAGCGGCCCGGCTTCGTGCCTGCGCTGGCGGGCCTCGGACACGTCGCTCTCGTGCGCGGCGACGCCAGCGGGGCCATCCGCCAGCTGGAGGAGGCGCGGTCGGTTCAGCCGCTGGAGATGATCGACGAACTGCTCGTCGAGGCCTACGCAATGGTCGGCGACGAGGCGAAGGCGACCGCCGCTGCCGAGCGCGTTCACGAGGCGCTCCTAGCCGCCCGGGAGATGGGCGAGGTCGTCGACATGGAGGAAGCGGACTTCCTGATCGACCAAGGTCGTGACCTCGACCGCTCACTCCGGATGGCGCGCGCGCAGCAGGCCCGCCGCCCGGGCCACCTGCATGCCAACGAGACGCTGGCGTGGGCGCTCATGCACACCGGCGACGCGGAGGCCGCGATTCCCTACATCGAGCGGGCCATGCGTCTCGACACCGGAGATGCCATGGTCCACTACCGGGCTGCCCGGATCTACGAGGCCGCGGGGCAGCCGGGCGAAGCCGCTCGCCA
>JBCDLV010000130.1:0-8937 GCA_038744895.1 Bacteroidota bacterium
GTGCGAGCGCGGCATCCGGACGTTCGAGACGGCCACGCGCAACACGCTCGACCTGAGCGCCGTGCCCGTCGTGAAGCAGCTCTCGCACCTCCCCATCATCGTCGACCCGAGCCACGGCGTCGGCATCCGCGACAAGGTGGCCCCGCTGGCGCTCGCCGGCGTCGCCGTCGGGGCCGACGGCCTCATGATCGAGACGCACCCGAACCCGCCGGAGGCCCTGTCCGACGGGCCCCAGTCGCTCTACCTCGACGGCTTCGCGAAGCTCATGGAGCAGGCGCGCCCGATCGCGGAAGCCGTGGGGCGCACGATGCCCGCTCCCCGGGAGGTCGCCGCACGAGAGGCGGCCGCCTAGCCAGCGCCAGCCCAGCCAGCGCCAGCCCCGCGCGCCAGCGGGCCGCTCGGATGTGTGTGAGAAGGGGGGAGAACCGGCCCTGGCGTGGCGTACGTTCCAGCCGTCCCGCCACGGCGCTGCTCCCGCACCGTGGGTCCCCCCAGCCAGTTCAGATTCTATGTGCGGCATCGTCGGATACATCGGCCAGCGTGAGGCCGGCGACCTCCTCGTCAGCGGGCTCCGTCGCCTCGAATACCGCGGGTACGACTCCGCTGGCGTCGCCGTCGTCAACGGCAGCCTCGACATCCGCAAGAAGGAAGGCAAGGTCGACGAACTGGCGAAGCTGCTCCATGATCGCCCGGTGACGGGTACCGTGGGAATGGGCCACACGCGGTGGGCCACCCACGGCGCGCCGAACGACACCAACGCGCACCCGCACACGGCCACCGACGGACGGTTCGCGATCATCCACAACGGGATCATCGAGAACTACGGCGCCATCAAGCGAGCGCTCCTCGACAAAGGCTACTCGTTCGTCAGCGACACCGACACCGAGGTGCTGGCGCGCTTCATCGAGGACGTCCAGCAGGAGGCCGACCTCGACTTCCCCGAGGCGGTTCGCCAGGCACTCACGCAGGTGGAGGGCGCCTACGGCATCGTGGCCGTCACCAAGGACGATCCCGACCTCCTCGTCGTGGCCCGCAACGGGTCGCCGCTGCTTCTCGGCGTCGGGGACGGCGAGCACTTCGTGGGCAGCGACGCCAGCCCGTTCATCGAGTTCACCAAGAACGTCGTCTACCTGTCCGATGGCGAGATGGCCGTCGTGCGGCGCGACGGCTACGAGGTGTACGAGATCACCGGCGCGCCGGTCTCGAAAGAGGTGCGCCAGCTGGACTGGGACCTGGAGGAGATCGAGAAGGGCGGCTACGAGCACTTCATGCTCAAGGAAATCATGGAGCAGCCGTCCTCCATCGCCGATGCCATGCGCGGGCGCGTCCGCGCCGACGAGGGGACCATCACGCTCGGTGGCCTCACCGACGTGCTCCCCAGGCTTCGAGAGGCCCGCCGCATCGTGATCTGCGCGTGCGGGACCTCGTGGCACGCGGGCCTGGTGGGCGAATACCTCATCGAGCGGCTGGCGCGCGTGCCGGTCGAGGTGGAGTACGCCAGCGAGTTCCGGTACCGCGATCCTGTGCTGGACCCGGACGGAGACATCGTCGTCGTCATCAGTCAGTCGGGGGAGACCGCCGACACCCTGGCGGCCGTGCGCACGGCCAAGGAAGCGGGCGTGTTGGCGCTGGGCCTCGTCAACGCGGTCGGGAGCACGATCGCGCGGGAGACGGACGCAGGCGTGTACCTCCACGCCGGCCCGGAGATCGGCGTGGCCAGCACCAAGGCGTTCACGGCCCAGGTGGCCGTGCTGGCCCAGCTGGCGCTCCTGCTCGGGCACGAGCGCGGCGCGCTCTCCGACGACGACCTCAAGACCCACACGGAGGCCTTGGCTGCTATCCCAGGCCAGATCGCGGAGGTCCTGGAGAACGAGTGGCAGATCCGCAAGATGGCGCGCGACTACCGGTTCGCGTCCAACTTCCTCTACCTCGGTCGCGGCGTGAACTTCCCGGTGGCCTTGGAAGGCGCGCTCAAGCTGAAGGAGATCAGCTACATCCACGCCGAGGGGTACCCCGCCGCCGAGATGAAGCACGGGCCCATCGCCCTCATCGACCAGTTCATGCCGGTCGTGTTCATCGCCACGCGCGACGCCACCTACGACAAGGTGGTCTCGAACATTGAGGAGGTCGCCGCCCGTGGCGGAACGGTCATCGTGATCACCGACGAGGGGAACGACGGCCTCGACAACCTGGCCGAGTACGTCGTCCACGTGCCGAAGACGCTCGACGCTCTCGAACCGCTCCTGACGGTGGTCCCGCTTCAACTGCTGAGCTACCACGTGGCCGTCATGCGCGGCTGCGACGTGGACCAGCCGCGCAACCTCGCCAAGAGCGTGACGGTGGAGTAGCCCGCTGGCGTCCGTGCTACAGCGGCACCACCCATACGCCGGGCTCCGGTGGACAGCAGCGGTAGCTTCCGCCTTCTTCTGTCCGCGACATGATCAACCAAGACGCCCTCGACGCCCTTCTGGCGCGCTACAACGAGGTCATGGCCGAGATGGCGACGCCCGAGGTGGCGAGCGACCCTAGCCGGCTGGCGCCGCTGGGCCGGGAGCTGTCGACGCTGGAGCCGGCCGTCAAAGCTGCCGGCCGCTGGCGCGAGCTGTCCGAGGAGGCCACCGGCCTCCGCGAGATGATCGAAGCCGAGGAGGGCGAGCTGGCGGAGATGGCGGAGATGGAACTGGCGGAGGTGGAGGAGCGCCTGGACGCCGCGGAGAAAGAGCTCGAAGAGGAGCTCGTGCCGAAGGACCCCGAGGACGCGCGCGATGCCATCGTCGAGATCCGCGCCGGAACGGGCGGCGACGAGGCCGCGCTGTTCGCGGGCGACCTGTTCGACCTCTACCAGAAGTACGCCTCGACCTACAGCTGGCGCATCGAGGTCATGGACACCTCCGAGGGCACCGCTGGCGGGTTCAAGGAGATCACGTTCGCCGTCAAAGGCCAGGACGTGTTCGGGCGGATGAAGTACGAGTCGGGCGTCCACCGCGTCCAGCGCGTCCCGGCGACCGAGAGCCAAGGGCGGATCCACACCTCGGCCGCGACGGTCGCCGTGCTCCCCGAGGCCGAGGAGGTCGACGTGGATCTCCGGATGCAGGACGTGCGCGTGGACGTCTACCGGTCGTCCGGGCCCGGTGGCCAGTCGGTCAACACGACGGACTCCGCGGTGCGCCTGACGCACGAGCCGACGGGTCTCGTGGTCTCGATCCAGGACGAGAAGAGCCAGCACAAGAACAAGGACAAGGCCTTCCGGGTGCTTCGCAGCCGCCTCTACCAGATGGAGCGCGAGCGGATCGAGTCGGAGCGCTCGGCGGCACGCAAGGAGATGGTGGGCTCCGGCGACCGATCCGGCAAGATCCGGACGTACAACTGGCCGCAGGGCCGCGTGACCGATCACCGCCTGGAAGGCGACGACAAAAACCACGCGCTCCAGAACGTCCTCGACGGCCACCTGGAGGACATCGTCAAGGCGCTCGCCCTGGCGGACCGCGAGGCGCGCATGGAGGAGGCCGCCAGCGGGGGATAGGTGGGTGTCCGTATCACGCTCTGCCGGATCGACCCCGACCTGCTGGCGACGGCCACGAACGAGGCGATTACGGCGGCATCGAAGCTTGAGGGGCCTCCACACGAACCCATACCGCGGGGGAGACGCTCACGGTGGTCTGTTGCACGAGCCCGACATACCCGCTGGCGAGACGACATGGGCCGCTGGCGACGGGCGTTTGAGGAGACGGTCTACATCCCGTTCAACGACATGCTGTACGGAGACGCAGAGGCACACGCGGAGGTCGACAAGGCGTGGAGAGAGATCCTCGACCTAACCGAAGGCGATGGGTGGAGCCAGGACCGATGGACGGACGCGCCGCCAGGCACACCTGCCCTGACGCGAGCTGTCTTCGGTACCCGTCATTTTCCGCACGCCCTCGTCCGTGGTATGGAGTGGGGTGATCGGTTCAACACCACAGAGGACGTCATCGAGATCGCAGAGGCCCTGCGCGGAGAGGAGCCCGAAGCGCTTCTCCGATCCTTGCCCTCGGGTGAGCGGCTGGATCGTCTGCGGGACCCATGGGGTGGGTGGGGATTCCTGTTCACCGTCGTGGGTCGTGTCATCGACCACTACGAGGACGCGGCAAATGCTCGCCAGGTGGTCGTGAGTCTCATGGGCTGACGGGGCTTCTTCGCCTCCACCGCGGCCGCCAGCGGGAGGGCCCTCTCGGTCTCTTCCGCTCCTCTTCTCCTCTTCTCGTCCCCCACCTCTCTACTTTCGTCGTCCGCCCTGCTCGCGGGGGACCTCCGGGGGAGACATCCCGGACGACCGCGGGCATACTCACTCACGAGACCCCACAGGGACACATGGCAGACGCCACGGCTCCGGCCACCGGGTCCATCGACCCGATGTACGAGTTGATGTACATCATCAACCCGGTCCTGAACGAGGACCAGATCAAGGACATCGTCCAGCGCGTGACGCAGTACCTCTCGGACAACGGCGCCAGCGTCGCCAACGTTGAGGAGACCGGCAGCCAGCGGCTGGCGTACCCCATCGAGAAGAAGCGCAACGGCTACTACGTCGTCGTCAACTTCCGCCTCCCGAAGGGGGCGAACAGCGGGCTGCTCAAGATCGAGCGCGCGCTGAACATCAACGACGACATCATGCGCCACCTGGTGCTGAAGTACGACGCCAAGATGGAGCGCTACTACGAGGCCAAGCGCACCGGCAAGGACCTTCCCAAGCTCGCGCCGCCCGTTCCGCGCGCCTAGACCCCGAACACCATGGCTGAAGTCCAGAACAGCAACGAAGACGCTCCCGTCGAGGGCACCCCGGAGGCGAGTGCAGAGACCCCCTCTGACGCCTCGCCGGAGGAAGCCCCCGCCGTCCCCGACGTGGAGGTCACCAAGATCGAAGAGACCGAGGTCGGCACGGCCCTCGAGACCGCCGCGGCGCCGACCACCGCCGACGCGCCGACCGCCGTCGAGCAGGCCGCGCAGCAGATTGGCTCTGAGCCGGCCCCGCGCGCCGTCTCGCCAGAGGTGGCCCGCCGCCTCCTCGCGGCCTCCAACCCGGAGGACCTCCAGCGGATCGCGGCGCCTGGCGCGCAGCAGACCAAGCTGAAGTGCCCCTTCAAGGCCGCCGGCGTCGAGTACATCGACTACAAGGACACCGAGACGCTCAAGCGGTTCGTCAACGAGCAGGGCAAGCTCCTGCCGCGCCGCATGACCGGCGTCTCGGCCAAGTACCAGCGCCAGCTGACGACGGCCGTCAAGCGCGCCCGCCACGTGGCGCTCCTCCCGTTCGTCGCCGACAACGTCAAGTAGAGCCGAGAGCGGCGGGGGGTGAGCGGCCGACGCTCACGGCTCGCGGCCCACGGCACATAGCCCGATACCATGACCATCATTCTCACGGAGGACCACGACACGCTCGGCCTCAAGGGCGACGTCGTCGAGGTCAAGCCCGGCTTCGGACGCAACTACCTGATCCCGAACGGGCTGGCGGTCGTCGCCACGCCGTCGGCGCAGAAGCGCTACGCCGAGGAGCGCCGCCAGGCGGCGCACAAGATCGAGGCCGCCCGCGACAACGCCGAGGCACTTGCCGGCAAGCTCAACGGCACCGAGGTCGTGATCCCCGTCAAGACCGGCGAGGAGAACCGCATCTTCGGCTCCGTCACGACGCAGCAGATCGCCGACGAGCTCACCTCGCTCGGCTTCGCTGTCGACCGTCGCAAGATCACGATGTCCGAGGACGTCCGCACCACGGGCGTCTATCCGGCCACGATCCGGGTCCACCCCGAGATCACCGCCGAGGTCAAGGTGAAGGTCGTGCCCGAAGAGGCCTCGATCTGACCCCGACCCGTCGGTCTGCATCCGTGCCCGGCTGGCGTTCCACGCTGGCCGGGCACTTTGCATTCGCGCCTGCCGTTGAGAGCCCCATGAGCCGAGCCCTCTTTCTCGTTGCCCTGCTGGCGGTCTCCGCCGACTGGCTGGCGCCAGCGGTGGCCGCGCAGGTCACCACCGCCGACCTCGTCACGTGGCGCGCCCGAGCAGAGCGCGCGACGCCCGGCGCTGACGCCCGCGTCGTACTGGACGCCGCGGTGGCCCCCGGCTGGCGCCTCTACGCGCTGGGGTCTCCCGTAGGCATCCCGCTGACGGTGTCGCTGGACCCACTTCCCGCTGGCGTCACCGCCGGCCCGCTCCGCCAGTCGGAGCCCCAACAGGGATACGACCCCGCGTTCGAGCTGGACTACCCCTACTTCGTCGAGAGCGGCCGTGTGGTCCAGACGCTCCGCGTCGCTCGGGGCACCGCCAGCGGGCGCCGGGAGGTTAGCGGGTCGATCCGCTATGCGGTCTGCGACGACAGCGTCTGCCTCCCACCGACCCGAACGGCATTCCAGGTGCCTCTCGTCGTCGAGTAGGTGCGACGCGTACTCTTGGGGCTCGGCCTACTGCTGGTTGCTGCGTGCCAGTCGGCCCCGCCACCTGCTGGCGGACGCGTCGCGGTGGAGCCCGAGCGCCCGAAAGCACCTCCGCGGGTCCTGCTGGACATTGAGACGCTTGCGGACGACAGCTTCCTGGGTCGAGCTGCGGGCACCCCTGGTGGCCAGCTGGCGGCGGCCTTCGTGGAGCGGCGGTTCCGGGAGATCGGCATCGACGGTGCATTCGGCGCCGGCTTTCGCCAGCGGGTCGTGCTGCCCACGGGAGGAGAGGGCGTCAACATCGTCGGCCAGGTGCCCGGTACCGTGTTTCCGCAGCAGGCGATTCTGGTGACGGCCCACTTCGACGGGATGGGCGTGCGCTCGGGCCGCGTGTTCAACGGCGCCGACGACAACGCCTCGGGTGTCGCGGCCCTGCTCTACCTCGCGGAGCAGTTCGCGACCGACTCGCCAGCGCACACGATTCTGTTCGCGGCCCTCGACGCAGAAGAAATCGGTCTGGTCGGTGCTCGCACGCTCGCGGACGACCCGCCGATGCCACTCGGTGCTGTGCTCGCCGTGGTCAACCTCGACATGGTCTCTCGCGGACCGCTCTGGGCTGCGGGCACGACGCACTACCCGCACCTTCGGCCGATCCTGGAGCGTGCCGCCTCGCTCCGGTTCGGACACGACACCGGGGCCGGGGCCGACAACTGGACGGGGGCCTCGGACCACGCTGTGTTCCACCGCCGGGGCATCCCCTTCGTCTACCTCGGCGTCGAGAACCATCCCGACTACCACCAGCCGACGGACGACGCCGACCGGATCGACCCGTCGGTGCTGGCCGTCGCCGTAGACGCCATCGTCCGGGTAGTCCGGGCCCTCGACGAAAGCCACGCTGCGCTCGTGCAGGGACGATAGCGCAAGGGCGCCGGGCAGTGTCCGTTCCGTTCTCCGCGACCGATTGTGCCGAGTGCCCAAAACCGCGACACACGGGCAAATGACCGGTTTCCCCTGTATACGAGCTGTGCTTTCCGTCGCGTGCGCTGCGCTCGTCTCGGTCGGGTGTGACTCTCTGGGCCTCGACACGCCACCGTCTCCGGAGGAAGGCGTTCAGCCGTGGGCTGCGATGTTGGATGCCGTCAACGACCTCCGCCAGCGGGGGACGACCTGCGGCAACCAGCGAATGGAGCCCGTTCCCGCCCTGGTGTGGGACAGCCGCCTGGAGGCCGCTGCGGAAAGACACACAGCCGACATGGCGGCTCGCGGCCGCCTCAGCCACCAGGGCAGCGACGGGCGAGACCTCGGTGAGCGCGTTCAATCCGCCGGGTACCGCTGGCGCACGGTCGGCGAGAACATCGCGCGGGGCCACCGGAGCGTGCCCGAGGTCATGGAGGGCTGGGCCGCCAGCCCAGGCCATTGCCGCCAGATGATGTCGCCGGCCTATGCGGAGCTGGGGGCTGCTACGACGGGAGGGTACTGGACGCAGGTGTTTGCATCGCCCCGCTAAGGAGCGACTCGGCTGAGTACGGCGTCGCGGAGCGCGCTCAGGTCCCGCGGCGGAGCCGTCGTCGGCCCGAAGGGATCCACGATGTCCGCATCGGGCCGGTCCAGCTGGCGGAGGACGGCGGCGACCGACGCCGCCAAGGCATCGGCGTGGTACCCACCTTCGAGCGTGGCGACGAGCCGCCCGTCGCACTCGGCGTCGGCGACCTCATGCACGACGCGGGCACAGGCCGCTAGGCCTCGGACGCTCATGTTCAGGCCCGCCAGCGGATCCAGGCGGTGCGCGTCGGTGCCGAACGCCAGCAGGATGAGGTCGGGCCGCGCCTGTCTCGCGATGGCGGGCAGCACCGCGCGGACCAGGTCTGCGACCTCGTCTCCGGCGCCAGCAGGAACCGGCAGGTTGACGACGCGGCCCTCGGCCCCCGGCCCGCCGACGTCCGAGAAGGCGCCAGAGCCCGGGTAGATGCCCGACTGGTGCGACGAGACCGTCCACACGCTGGCGTCGTCCCAGAAGGCGTCTTGGGTCCCGTTGCCGTGGTGCACGTCCACGTCGACGACGAGCACCCGCTCGGCTCCGTGCGCGGCCTGCGCATGTCGCGCGGCGATGGCCGCGTTGGAAAGGAGGCAGAAGCCCATCGCGTGGCTCGGCGTCGCGTGGTGCCCCGGTGGCCGCCCGAGTGCGAACCCGGACCCGCCCTCCGTCATGACGGCATCGACGAGCGCTAGCAGGTTGCCGCACGCCCGGCGTGCGAGGTCGAACGACGCAGCCGTCGTGTAGGTGTCGGCATCGAAGGGCCCTCCGCCAGCGGAGCACAGGGCGTCAAGCGCGTCGAGGTGCCTGGGGTCGTGGACGCGCTCCAGCACGTCTCGGGACGCGGGCGTGCCCGTCAGCCGCGGGAGGGTTCGCAGGCGCTCGTCGGCCTCGATGGCTCGGCGGATCGATGCCAGGCGGGCCGGACGCTCCGGGTGGCCGGGCTCCGCGTGCGCGTCGTCGCCGTGCAGGAGGGCGATGCGGGTCACGGCGCGA
>JBCDLV010000131.1:0-8860 GCA_038744895.1 Bacteroidota bacterium
AGCCACATCCGGCCTACGTACCGCAACTTCTTCCCCCCGGATGCCACGTGGCAGTTCACCGGGCTTCGTCTCGCCCGGTCCGTCTAGTGCATCCTGATCCCGCCACCCTCACGTTCGACGCTCCGCTCGGTTCTGTGCCCTCCGCTCCCGAACCTGACCCCTCGATCGGTCCGTTCGCCGCAGACGTACTCGCCGGCCTCTCCGAGAGCCCCCGATCGATCCCGGCGAAGTACTTCTACGACGAGAGAGGGTCACAGCTGTTCGACGAGATCACGAGACTCGACGCGTACTACCCGACGCGGACGGAGCGACAGATCCTCACTCGCAATGCGGATGCGATCGTAGATGCGATCGGCAAGCACGCGGCGCTGGTCGAGTACGGGTCCGGGTCGAGCGACAAGACGAGGATCCTGCTCGACGCCCTCCACGCTCGCCGCACCCTGTCCGCTTACGTCCCGATCGACATTTCCGAGGAGTTCCTGCTGGCAACCGCCGAGCGTCTCCGCCAGCAGTACGGCGGCCTTCCGATTCTCCCCGTCGCGGCCGACTACACCCAACCCTATTCGCTGCCGGACCTCCCAGAATCCACTAGTCGGGTCGTCGTCTTTTTTCCGGGCTCCACGATCGGCAACTTCACCCGCGACCAGGCCCGGGACTTTCTCGCGCATGTCGCGTCCGTGATCGGCCCCGCTGGCGCGCTCCTCGTCGGCGTGGATCAGTGGAAGGACGAGGGCGTCCTGAAGACAGCGTACGACGACCCAGACGGCGTGACGGCGGCGTTCAACCTCAACCTTCTTCGCCGGATCAACCGGGAGCTCAACGGCAACGCCGACCTCGCGTCCTGGACGCACGAGGTCAGGGTCGATCCCGTCGCCCAGCGGGTCGAGATGTACCTGCGCAGCGAGCGCGATCAGAAATTGACGGTGTGCGGACGCTCCTTCGCGTTCGCAGCAGGCGACGTGATCCACACGGAGGACTCGCACAAGTACGGCCCCGACGGCCTGTCGGGCATCGCCGCGCAGTGCGGTCTCGCACGGCGCCAGCGGTGGTCCGACCCCAAGGGGTGGTTCGCCGTCGAGCTGTACGAGGCGTCCCCCACTGGATAGCCATGGCCAAGCGGTCGAAGAGGCGAGCCCCCCGCAAGATCCTCGGCATCGACATCGGCGGGTCGGGTGTCAAAGGAGCGCCCGTACACACGAAGCGCGGCAAGCTGCTCGCCAGCAGGTACCGGATTCCCACGCCGCAGCCTGCAACTCCGGAAGCGGTCGCCGACACGGTCGCCGCAGTCGTGGAGGCGCACGACTGGCGTGGACCGGTCGGATGTACGATCCCCGGTCGTGTCGTTCGTGGCGTCGTGGAGACGGCCGCCAACATCGACGCGTCGTGGCGCGGCGTGAATGCCCGGAAGCTGTTCAAAAAGCGCCTCGGCGTTCCCGTGTTCGTGCTCAACGACGCTGACGCCGCCGGCATCGCGGAGGTGCGCTTCGGCGCAGGCCGGAGGAAGGGCACTACGCTGGTGCTCACGCTCGGGACGGGCATCGGAAGCGCGCTGTTCACAGACGGTGTCTTGGTCCCCAATACCGAGTTGGGGCATGTCCGTTACGACAAGCGCATCGCGGAGCACGTCGCGGCTGACTCGATCCGGACCAAGGAACATCTCTCGTGGAAGCGCTGGGCGGAGAAGCGGGTGCAGCCGGTCTTGGAGATGTACGAGTTCCTGTTCTCGCCCGACCTGATCGTCATCGGTGGCGGCGTCAGCAAGCCCGAGCGGTGGGAGCTGTTCAGCCCCTACCTGTCGACGAAGGCCAAGCTGGTACCAGCCGCGCTGGGCAATGAGGCAGGCATCGTCGGTGCGGCTCTCACGGCACGCCAGCGGCTCAAGTGAAGCCGGTTCGCCCAGCTCTCCTGAGCGCCAGCGGCACTCTTCAGCCGCTCCAGGACACGTGATCGAGCTCGACCGCAATGCTCCCCTCCCCATCGGCGAGCAACTCGTGGAGGCGATGCGATATGAGATCGCATCGGGCCGCTATACGCCAGGCTCGCGGCTACCCTCGACGCGCAAGCTGGGCGAGCAGTTGGGCATCTCGTTCCACACCGTGCGAAAGTCCTACCAACGGCTGGCGGACGAAGGGCTCTTGGAGGTGCGTCGCGGAGGTGGGTACCTCGTTGTCGAGCGGCAGACCTTGTCCAAGGCAGAGCGTCTAGAACGAGGCGCGGGGGTCGTCGAGGAGACGCTCCACAAACTCGTGGGTCTGGGACTAGACGATCAGGAGGTAGACTACGTGATCCAGGAGGGCCTGCAGTTCTTCGAGCGTCCCGGCGGGCGGCGGGCCTTGGTGTTCGCCGCGGGATACCGGGAGCTCGCCGAAAGCGGGGCCGACCAAGCCGGAGCGGCCATTCAGACGCGGATGGCGCCAGCGCTGCTCACCGAGTTGGCGGCCCTCCGCGCGCTGGACGGGATCGTTGTGGCGCTGCCGGACCTGCGAACGGCACGTCGCATTCTCCCAGCCGTCGAGGCGGTTGGGGCCGCCGTCGAATACCCCCTCGATGTGCTCGAGCACATTGCCCAGCTGGCGCCGGGCGAGTCTCTCGGCCTGGTCACTCGACACGCAGACGCCGTGGCGCCACTCTCCGACGAGGTTCGCCAGCGGACCGGGTTTTCCGGTGCCCTGCTCGGTCTCCCCATCGACGCAGACCGGGTGCAAGTCGAGACGGTCGTGCGACAGTCGAGCCTGGTCGTGTACACGCCGCAGTCTCGGCGCCGCATCCGACCGATCGTGCAACGCATGGGCACGCCGTCGGGGGAACTGGCGCCCGCGCTGGCATCGGCATCTCTGGCGCGTATCCGGCAGGCGCTGGGATAGGCCCCAGCCCCCGGTGGCCCAGCCTACCCGATCGTAGACCGCTCCTGCGTCGTAGGTACTTCTTGATCGTCGGCTGTGGACACCTTCTCGGTTTCCTTGTCCTGATCGGGGTATTTGACGCGGAAGTGGTAGATGCCGCATAGGAGCGTGTGAAACGCTTCCTTGATGCGGCTCACGTCGGTGAACGTGAGCGGAGAGTCATCCAGCTGTCCATCTGACAGGCGCGCGGAGACGATTCCGTCGATCAGGGTTTCGAGGCGCTTCGGCGTCGGCTTGTCGAGGCTCCTGCTGGCGGCCTCCACGGAGTCGGCCAGCATCACGATGGCCTGCTCGTGCGAGTTCGGCCGAGGTCCGGGGTAGCGATAGTCCGACTCGTCGATTAGGTCGGGCTCGTCCGATTCCTCCAATGCCTTGCGGTAGAAGAACTCGATCAGCCCGGTTCCGTGGTGGCTACCGATGAAGTCGATGACGACCTGCGGGAGCCCCTGCTCTCGCCCGAGTTGCACGCCCTCCTTCACGTGCGCCGCGATCACGAGCGCACTCATGGAGGGCTTGATCTTCTCATGCGGGTTCTCGCCAGGCTGCTGGTTCTCGATGAAGTACTCCGGCTTCAGCATCTTGCCGATGTCGTGGTACAGCGCCCCTACGCGTGCGCGTAGCGCGTTGGCCCCGATCGCGTCGGCGGCAGCCTCGGCCAGATTGGCCACCTGGAGCGAGTGGTTGAACGTGCCCGGTGCCTGCATCGACAGCCGCTTCAGAAGCGGCCGGTTGGTGTCTGACAGTTCGAGGAGCGTCATGTCCGTCGTGACGCCGAAGACGCGCTCCATGCCCCACAGCAACGGCGCCGCCAGCAGGATGAGGGCAGCGTGCACACCCACGGCGATGAGCTCGGACCAGATCTGCCCCTCGAACGGATCGGCACGCAGCAGCTCAAACCCGAGCAGCACGAACGCGAACGCCAGGCCAACGAGACCCGACGACGCCAGAATCTGGCTCCGGTTCTTAACGTCTCGCACCGAGAAAACGGCTAGCACACCGACGATGAGCGTCGCGAACGTGAACGTGAAGTCCTGCCCGAACACCAGCCCGCCGATCGACGCCAGTGTCAGTGCCGCGAAGCTGCCGACGCGGCTGTCGAACAGGATTGTCAGCAGGATGGACGCGAGCGCGACCGGCACCGCGTACTCCGCGGCCCCCCCGATGAGCCGCGCCACGAAGAACCCGAGCAGGATCGTAGCCAGGATCAGACACGCCAGTAGGAACTGGCGCGTGTCCAGGAAGACTGCCGGCCGCAGGATGTACATGTAGAGGAAGAACAAGGCCAGCGCCAGCACCACCAGCAGGAGCCTGCCCGACACCGACCGAACACCTGACCATGCGGACTCGCCCGTGCGCTCCCGCTGGCGCTCCTCCAACGAGACCAGGACTTGGTACACATCTGGGGTCACCTCGTCCCCGCGGCCGATGACGAGCTGATCCTGCCGGATCCGTCCACGCCGCGGCTGGACCGATTCGAGCGCTTGCCGACGGGACCGCGCTGTTGCCTCGACGTCGTACTGCAGGGATGGCTCGAGCGTCGAAAGCAACAGCGACGTGCCGATGGCGACCGTATCGGCCTGTTCCGGGAACGCAGCCATCAGGCTCCTGCGGGCCGCGACCTGGACCTCCTCGATGCCGAGAACGTCTCCGCTTCTCCGCTCGACTTCTGTGCGTGCCTCCAGGTCACGCGCCAGCAGGGTGGGTGCCGTCACGGAGTCCTGCTTCGACACGCTGAGGACCCCTTGCTGGAGTGCCTCCCGGGCGATGCGCGAGACCTCCGAAAGCAGTTGGTCGTCGAGCGGAGCACCTGCCGACCGCCCGGTGGCCACGTCGAACGCCGAGCGGATCAGCAGGCGCCACTGCCGGTCGCTCAAGCTGAGCGAGAGCCCTCCACGCTCCTGTGCATACGCGGCGGAGTCCTGCACGACCGCTCGACGCAAGGACGTGAGGTCCCCAGTGCCGTCTTGCTCAGCCTGCTGCAACGCGGACCGGCTTTGCTGCACGTCGACGTACGCTGTGAACGTCGAGTCCAACCGAGCGTCCACCGAGTCGAGCCGAGCCAGGGTGCGCGCGAGGGCGTCCGTCTGCTGGCGGAAGACGGGCGGCGTCGCGTCGAGCACGGAGTCGCGACGCGCCTGGACGACGGAGTCCGGCAGGCGGATCGAGAAGTCGAACGGCGCGACGATGGCATCGTCCTGCCAAAAGTCCCCGATGTCCACGCCGACATCGTAGGTCACCGTTCTCGGGAACGCCAGCAGGGCCAGGAGCGCCAGCAGGGCGAACAGCGCAGAGCGGGACGTGATATCCCGCGTGCTCATCCTAGGCTTCGAGGCTGGCCGCCTCGCGTCGGGCGCCCGCAGGCCTGCACGCCGCGAGTACTGGCCCGACTTGGGAGAGAGTCCGAAGCGGTCGAGGAAGCTCATGGCGCCTGAGACGCACCCTCCGTCTCATCGGCTCCCGACGCCCCTCGGTGCCGAATCGAGAGCACCATCCCGACCGCGACCGTCACCGCCGACCCGATCACTGGGTAGAGCGGCCAAGCGACCGCTCGCAGGCCGAGATCTGCACGGACCTCCGCTGGCGGCCGCCAGTCTACGACCCACCCCAGGTCGGGGCTCCACCACAGTCCGAAGATGACGAACGTCATGGTCGCGATGCCGACGGCGAAGGCCACCAGGGCATCCGACTGGCGGGGTGTTCGAGAGACCAAACCGAGCAGGAAGGCGCCGAGCAGTCCGCCGTAGGTGAAGCCCGCGATGCCCAGCCCCAGCTCGACGACGGGGTTGTCCATTCCGGTGAAGAGCATGGCGAAGCCGACGAACACGCCCGCCCACACGAGCGTGAGCAGGCGGCTCCACCGCAGACCAGTCTCTTCCGTAGCCGGCCGAATCCCGACCCGCTCCAGCAGGTCCATCAGCGTCGATCCGGCGAGCGCATTCAGCGACGACGACAGGGTGCTCATGGCCGCGGCGATGATGCCTGCGAAGAGGAGTCCGCGCAGGCCCGCTGGCATCTCGTCCAGGATGTATCGAGGGAACACCTCGTCCCCACGTGTAAGCCCGAGGTCGGCGAGGGACGCACCGCCGTAGTGGACCCAGAGTGCCAACCCGACGAGCAGGAAGAGGGCGAACTGGAGGATCACAAACACGCCGCTCCACACCATGGCCTTGCGGCCGTCCGAGAGGGATCGGCAGGCCAGCACGCGCTGCACGATCAGCTGATCGGTGCCGTGCGAGGCCATTCCAAAGACAGCCCCCCCGACGACCGACACCCAGAACGCGTACGGGGAGGTCAGCAGAACGCCCAGGCTGCTCACCTCCAGGTTCAGCACCGCCAGCTTACCCTCCTCGGCCGCAGCGGCCCACGTCCCCTCCGCTGGCGCCGCCGCCAGCAGGCCGAGCGCGATCAGGGCGCCTCCCACGTAGACGCCCATCTGGACGACGTCCATCCAAACGACCGCCTTCAGCCCTCCGACGTACGTGTAGGCCGCCGTGACGACGCCGATCGTGAGGATGACCGCCGGGTAGCCCACCTCCAGACCCGCCGCGCGCGCGATGACCTGGATCGGGATCGCCGTCGCGAAGAGCCGGACGCCGTCCGCCAGCAGGCGGGTGACGAGGAAGGTTGCGGAGGCTGCGCCTCGCATGCCGTCGCCGAAGCGGTCGCCCAGGTAGGCATACGCCGTCTTCTGATCGCCTCGGAAGTATCGCGGCAGGAGCACCGACGCGACGACGACACGGCCGATCAGGTACCCGATCGACAGTTGGAGAAACGTGAGCGCCCCACCGTATGCGACCGCCGGCACGCCAATCACGGTCAGTGTGCTCGTCTCGGTCGCGACAATCGAGAAGCACACAGCCCACCACGGCAGGTCGCGCCCGCCGAGGAAGTAGTCCTCCGTCGTCGATTGGCGGCCACCGGCGCGGAGTCCGAAGATGACCACGCCGATCGCGTAGGCCACGAGCACGACGACGTCGATGGTTGTGAGCATCAGAGCGGTAGGATCGGTGGGTCGAGCTGGCGGAGAAGTTGCGCCATCGAGGCTACCGCAGACGTCGCATCCGTGGCGCCGCGCACCATGAGGTCGAAGCAGCCCTCGCGGTCCTTGCTGTGCCGTCCCAGGCGGACGGCCGCTGGCGAGCCACCCGCCAGAAGGGCCACGCCGAGGTCTGTGGCGTCGGCGACGCAGACCACCACATCCGGCCGCTGCGTCCAGACGCTCTCCAGCGCCGAAGGCTTCGGAAGCCGTCGCCAATCGAGCTCGTCATCGCCCAGGATGCGAACCGCACCCGCGAACGCATCCGGCACGCCGACGCCGGTGGACCCGAATCCCACAGGGATAACGCACCTGGAATCGAGACGAATCGAACGGACGAAGTCCCAGGTGGCCCGCTGCCCGTCCTCGTCGCGGGGCAGAATGAGCAAGACCCTCCGGCTCGACACATCCGCGGGGAGCGGTTGCGGGTGGCGCGACGCGACCGCCTCGCGGACGGCGCGGAGAGCGAACGCGTACCGGATGCGGTCAATCATGAGCCGAACAGGTCGCCCTGCTCCGGCGGTTCGTTTGCATCCTGCTCCTCGGGCATCGGCTCGTCGGGACTCTCGATCATCTGGCGGATCTCGTCCTCGGTGACCACTCGGATGCCGAGCTCCTGAGCTTTCGCCAGCTTCGATCCCGCTGCTTCGCCTGCCAGGACGAGATCGGTCTTCTTCGACACACTGCCCGTGACCTTGCCTCCTGCCTCCTCGACCATCGCCTTGGCCTGGGGCCTCGTCAGCGTAGGCAGGGTACCGGTGATGACGACCGTCGTGTTCGCCAGCGGGGCACTGGCCTCCCCGCTGGCGCGAGCAGCGACACGCTCTCCGGGCTGTCGCTCCGTGTTGACGCCGAGGTCCGCCAGCTGGCGAACGGTCTTCTGGTTGGCGTCGTCCGCGAACCAGTCCACGACGCTCTCGGCGACGATTGGCCCGACGCCATCGATGGCTTCCAACTCCTCCTGAGTCGCCTGCGACAATGCATGAAGCGAGGGGTAATGGGCGACCAGATCACGCGCGACGGTCTCTCCGGCATGCCGGATTCCGAGTCCGAAGAGAAGCCGTCCCAGAGGCCTCGACTTCGACGCGTCGAGGCCCGCCAGCAGGTTATCGACCTTGCGCTCCTTGAACCCATCGAGTGCGAGGACCGCCTCTCGCTGGTCGGCGAGCCGGTAGAGGTCCGGGAGATCTACTACGAGGCCCGTCTCGACCAGGATGGCGGCGATCTTCGACCCGAGTCCGTCGATGTCGAGTGCGTTCCTGGCCGCGAAGTGCTCCACAGCGCGCTTGAGTTGCGCCGAGCAGCCCCCACTGACGTGACGGATATCGGCCTGCCCTTCGGGGCGCTCGACCGGCTGACCGCACGCGGGACAGGTCGTGGGTGGCTCGTAGGCCGCGAGATCCCGGTCTGGATCGGCGCCCACGGGACCGACCACCGCAGGAATCACGTCGCCGGCGCGCTTCACGACCACGTTGTCGCCCACCCGAATGTCGCGGGAGGTGATGTAGTCCGCGTTGTGGAGGGTCGCCTTCGAAACGGTCACGCCGCCCACCTGCACGGGCTCCAGGTGCGCCAGCGGTTTGATGACTCCCGTCCGGCCCACGTTGTGCTCGATTCCGAGCAGGCGGGTCGTGGCCTCCCGCGCCGGAAACTTGAACGCGATGGCCCACCGAGGAGCCGTGGCCACCTGGCCGAGGATCTCCTGGTAGTCGAGGCGGTCCACCTTGACCACGACGCCGTCGATCTCCACGTCGAGCGTGTCGCGCCGGTCGGCCCAGCCCTGGCAGAAGGCCACCAGGGCGTCTACATCTTCGAAGACCGTTCGCTCCGGTCCGACGGGAAAGCCGAGGGACTGGAGCCGTTCGAGCGTCTCGGACTGGCGGTCCGGCATGTCTCCCTGCACCGGGCCGACGCCGTACGC
>JBCDLV010000132.1:0-8851 GCA_038744895.1 Bacteroidota bacterium
CTACTGGCTTCGCCAGCTGGATGGGCAGATCGGGCACTACGCCTACACCTACGAGGTCTCGGCCGGCGACACCGCGCGGACGGATACCGGCACCCGCTTCCGCGTTCCGCTGCGGACCTACGAGCGCGATGGCGTCCTCTTTCAGGACTGGCAGAACCTCTCGGCAGACTCGATCCGCGCGCCGGGACCGGACCTCGACGCGTTCGGGACGGCGTTCGACACGGGCCGGACGTTCGAGGTGAGCGAGGTGATCCTCGACTCGGTCCGCGTGCGCCAGCTGTGATGTCCGCCACGCCGGGCGCGGGCGTGTGAGCATCTGGCGAGGGCGGTAAAGATGGGCGTCGGGCAGCGCGATACCGGCGACAGCCCTTCCGCTGCCCCGTGGTCTCGCAACTGGTTCGCCTTCAAGCCCTCGCCTTCTGGCGCGCGCCGTACCTGGGCGGGCGGATCGCGCTGGCGATGGCCAAAGGCGGCGGCGTGGTCTACGCGGTCGGCTCGGCGCTCATCATCGGATTCGTCTGGCCGGACCTGCTCGGCGTCGTCGCGCCGCTGCTCGATCCGGTCGCCCTGGTCGAGACCTGGGGGCTTCCCGCCCTCGCCGCGGCCGCCGCCGGACGCGTCGTGTTCCAGGACGTGCCCACGCGCGGGGCGATGGCGTTCCTGACACTTCCCGTTTCGCGCCAGCAGATCGCTGCCGGCGTGCTCGTCCGCTCCGTGCCATCACCGTTCGGGATCGTCCCGCTGGCGTTCGCCGTCCCGTTCGCCGCGCGGACCGTGCGCGCCGCCAGCGGGGTAGAGGCGGCCTGGGCTTTCGTCGTCGCCGTGCTGGCGCTGGTGGTGGCGTCGCACGCACTCCTCATCGTGTGGAAGACGCGCCTCGGCGCGCGGCCCGTGCCTACGATCGCGACCGTGGGCAGCGTGCTGGCCGCCGTCGCCGCACTGGAATGGGTCACCGGAGGCCTGCTGGCGCACGTGCGCACCGGCGGCCTCGGCGCGTTGATCGCACTCTGTGCTCTCGCGGGCGTGTCCCTCGGGCTGGCCTACCGGGCGCTGGTAGCAGGGCTGTACCTCGATGCTGTCGGCCAGCGGAAGCGCCAGCGGCGTGTCTCTGGCGGGTTCGAAGAGGGCGGCGTCCGCGCCTTCGTGGACCTGGACCGCCGCCTGGTGGCCCGCGCCACGTTCTCGCGCAGCACGCTCACCAACGCAGCGGTCGTCAGCATCGTGATGACGGTGGGCTCGCTCGTCCTCGCCGAGCGGTTCCCGCTGGAGGTCGCCACGGACCTCGTCCTGATCTTCTCGACGGGCACGGTGGCCGGATCGCTCGGTCAGTACGCCGTGCCGTTCGCCAGCCGGTGGTTCGACCGCCTGCTGACGCTGCCCGACGGGCTGGAGACGTTCGTCCGGGCCAAGTACGCGGGCATCGCAGCTGGGACCGTCGGCCTGGGCGCCGTGCAGGCGCTCGTGGTGCTGGTGATGGCGCCAGCGGAGGCGTGGCTCATCGGGGTCTCGGTCCTCTTCAGCCTAGGCGTGCTGGCGCCAGCGGCGCTGCTCGGCTCCACGCTCGGGCCCAAGCCCCTGGATGTCTCGGAGCGGCTTCTGTTCGTCAACACGCAGTCGTTCGGCGCGCAGGCGCTGGTCGCGTCGACGGCCGTCGTGGCCGGCATCGCCCTGACCACGGCCGGGCCCACACGCGGCGCCCTCGTGGCGATGGCGCTGGGCTGCGCTGGCGTGGCCCTGAGCCCGGTGTGGCTCGGTTGGATCACGCGTCGCATTTCCCGCCACCGCCACCGTCTCGCGGCTCGCTTCCGCACGGCCCTCTAGCCGCTCATCTGCCTACAGGCTTATGTCGTCTCGCATCTCCGTCCGCGACCTGTCCAAGCGCTATGGTACCGTCGACGCGCTCCGCCTCGATGCGCTCGACGTGCAGCCGGGCGAGCGTGTCGGGCTGGTGGGCAACAACGGCGCAGGCAAGACCACCCTGCTGCGGTGCGCCCTCGACCTGATCGCTCCGACGACTGGTCACGTCGAGATCGACGGCGTCCGGGTGGGCGGCTCAGACCTCGGATGGAAAGCCAGTGTCGGCGCGTACCTCGATGCCGGGTTTCTGGTGGACTATCTCCGCCCGTTGGAGTACTTCCGCCTCGTCGGCGGAGCGTACGGAATGAGCCCGGCCGAGGTGGATGCTGCCGTCGAGCAGCACGCCGATTTTCTGGGAGCCGCCACTGAGGGCGGACGCCTCATCCGTGACCTGTCGCTCGGCAACGCCGGCAAGGTGGGTATCGTGGGCGCTCTCTTGCCGTCGCCAGGGCTCGTAGTCTTGGATGAGCCGTTCGCCAATCTCGACCCTGGTGCCCGGCTGAGGCTGGAGCGCACCCTCGCGGAGAGCGGAGCGACGGTCCTGGTGTCGAGCCACGACCTCGACCATGTCGTCGGCGTGTGCTCGCGGGTGCTGGTCCTGGCGGAGGGGCACGTCGTCCGGGATACCCCCTCGACCCCCGACACGCTGGCCGAGCTTCGGGGCTTCTTCGCCAGCGGGGGCGTGGAGGCTGTCGCGGCGTAGGCTCCACCGGCCCTTGATCCGGCGCCCAGGGCCACGGGCTAGCTTGCACGGAAGCCCTTCCGACTCTGCATGTCCGACACGCTCCGCATCGCCTCCGGCCAAGGATTCTGGGGCGACCTCCAGCGCGCTCCGATCGACCAGGCCCGCCTCGGGCCCATCGACGTCCTCGTCATGGACTACCTCGCCGAGGTCACCATGTCGATCCTGCAGAAGCAGAAGCTGCGTGATCCGTCGAAGGGCTACGCACGCGACTTCGTGGAGGTGGTCACCGAGCTCGCGCCGGACATCCAGGAGCGGGGGTTCACCATCATCTCGAACGCGGGTGGTGTCAACCCCGTGGCGTGTGCCGAGGCCATCGTCGAGGGCGCGCGCCAGCGGGGCGCGACGGGCCTCCGGGTGGCCGTCGTCACGGGCGACGACCTGCTGGACCGCCTGGACGACCTGATCGCTCGCGGCGTCGAACTCCGGCACATGGAGACCGGGCAACCGCTGGCGGACGTACGCCAGCAGATCGTGAGCGCCAACGCGTACCTCGGCGCGCAGCCCATCGCCGAGGCCCTGGCGCAGGGCGCCGATGTGGTCGTGACCGGCCGCACGACAGACACCGGCCTCACGCTGGCGCCCCTCGTGCACCGCTTCGGGTGGGCCTGGGACGACTGGGACAAGATGGCCGCGGGGACGGTCGCCGGTCACATCCTGGAGTGCGGTGCGCAGTCGTCGGGGGGCAACTTCACCGACTGGCGTCGCGTGCCCGATATGGCGCGGATCGGCTTCCCCATCGCCGAGGTCTCGGCCGACGGCTCCTTCGTCGTCACCAAGCACGACGGCACCGGTGGCCTCGTCTCCCGCGGCACGGTCGCAGAGCAACTCCTGTATGAGATCGGCGACCCCACCGACTACATCACCCCAGACGTGGTCGCCGACTTTACCTCGATCCAGCTGGCGGAGGAGGGCGCAGACCGCGTCCGCGTGAGCGATATCCGTGGCTCCGAGGACACCGAGTTCCTGAAGGTATCGGCGGCCTACGCTGACGGATGGAAGGCGACCTCGACGCTGGTCTATGCGTGGCCAGAGGCCGCGGCCAAGGCCCGCGCTGCGGCCGAGGTCCTGCGCCAGCGGCTCGGCGCGCTCGGCCTCGCGTTCGACGAGTACCGCGCCGAGATCGTTGGCCTCAACGCGCTCTCGGAATCCTCCGAGGCAGACCCCGCGCGCGAGGCGGACCTCGACGAGGTACAGCTCCGCGTCTCGGTCCGTGGGCAAGACAAGCGCGCTGTGGAGCAGTTCGGACGCGAGATCGCCCCGCTCATCCTCACGGGCCCCAGCGCCGTGACTGGGTTCGCTGGCGGGCGTCCGCGCCCGAGCGAGGTCATCGCCTACTGGCCCGCGCTGATCCCCAAATCTGAGGTCGAACCGGCGATTCAGATCCTAACGGTGTAGTCGCTGGGCCGCGTGACTGCGCGGGTGAATGGCTTTACGTCGATCGCCGAACAGCCGATACGGGGGACGCCCTTTCGCTACGGCTGTGTCTGACCGATCGATGCCCGCTGTCCTCCTCGTCGAGGACGACCCGACCAACCGCTTGGTTGCCTTGTCCATGCTGAGCCATCTCGGCATCGAGGCGGACTTCGCCGTGAACGGACAGGAAGGCGTCACCGCGGCGTCGTGCAAGAAGTACAGCGCGATCCTAATGGACCTCCAGATGCCCGTCATGGACGGCATGGAGGCGATGCGGACCATCCGCCAGATGATCCCGGGTCCCTCGTGCCCTCGGATCGTCGCCGTGACCGCTCACGCCGTTGCGGGCACCCGGGAGGCCCTTCTGGCGGCCGGGTTCGATGCGGTCTACAACAAGCCGATCTCGATCACCATGATGACGGAGGCGGTATACGGCGCGACCGAGAAGGACGCCAGCCCGCCGGACGACTCCGCAGAGCCGCACATGATCATCACGCCTCGCACCGAGGACGACGATCAGGCAGCAAAGAAGACGCTCCGCGATGCCGTGCGCGCCCACGTGCGTGCCCTCCTGGGCGAGGAGGACGAGGACTTCGTCACGGACCTCGTCACCACGTTCTCTGAGTCGTCCCGCGGCGCCGTCGAGGAGGCCACGCAGGCCCGGGACTCCGACGATGTCGTGGGCATCGCCATCGCAGCCCACAAGCTCAAGGGTAGTGCCTCCAACGTGGGGCTCAACCAACTGGCGACTACCTGGGGGGCGATCGAAGCCACGATCCGCGCCGACGGCACGATCGAGAATCAGCCCTTAGAGTCCGCGCTGAACGAGACGCACCAGGCACTCGCGTCTCTCGCCGGCTGACGGGTTCGCCAGCGGGGGACCGCTGGCGTCGGCATACACCTCAACGGGCCGACCCAGTCATCCGTACCGAGCCTGGCTACGGGAGTGTGAAGCGAACGCCTGCGCCGACATGCCGGCCTTCGATGGGGCCGTAGACGTACGCCGTGTCGAAGGTCTCCGAGAACCCTGGGGTGCCGTCATAGAAGCCCACCAGCGGCGTCGGCTGGCGGTAGTCGAGGAGGTTCTCGACGGCGACGTAGACCTGCGCTAGCCGGCCGCCGAACGAAAAGGCTCTTGTCACCTGAAGGTTGCCGACGGCATACACCGGCGACTCCAAGCGCAGGGGAGATCCCGTCGCCGCCTCGTACGCGATTCGCGTCTCCGCGTCGTACTCCGGCAGGGCCATCGGCCCGGTCAGCCGTGCTGTGATGTCGGCGACGAGGCCACCGGGGGCCTCCCATGTGAGCGTCGCTGTGCCCTGGTAGTCGGGTGAGAACTCAAGCGGACGCGTCTCGCCGCCCTCCTCCACGACCACATCCAGGAGCGTCCCGCCGACCGAGTAGCGGAGCCCGCTGGCGATGGCGCCCTGCACCTGAACGGCGACGCCGCGCGTGGTCGCCCCCCCGTCGAGGTTCGCGTAGCGGATCTCTCCGGCGACCGAGTAGTCGGGTTCGATCTTGTTCGAGAACGAGGTCCAGAATGCGTCCACGTCGACCACGACCGGCTGGCGCTCGCCGAGGATCTGCTGCAGGCTGGCGGTCACGCTCACGCTCCGCTCCGGCTCCAGGTCTTCCAGGATGAGCGTCGCGCGGCCACCGGTGTAGGCCGCGTGGTCCTCCGTGAACAGGTTGACGATCCGGAAGCCCGTACCCAGGTTGAGCCGCGCTGTGGTGGTCGTCGCCGGCTGCCACTTGAGGGCTGCCCGCGGACTCGGGATGATGCCGTAGTCTGGCTGAACGTCCGCACGAAGCCCGCCGAGGAGACGGAGTTGGTCGTTCACGCGCCAGTCGTCCTGCACGAACAGGCCGGGGACGATGCGGGTGTCCGGGCGGTTTTCGAGGAGCACGCCGTTCTCGTCGAAGAGCCCGGTCGCGCCGGAGCCGTCGTCGTAGCGAATCGCGCGGACGGCACCGCCGACCAGCACGTTGTGGCCGTCGAGGGATGTCCCCTCCGTCTCCGGCGTCCACAAGAGCTGTCCGAACCCATCGGTCTGATTCGCGACGTACTCGGTATCCCCATAGAACGAGTCCTGATCGTGGATCGCGCCGGACGCCTGGAGGACGAGGTCCGAGCGAAGGTTCAGACGGCCGATGAGCTCTGCACGGCGCGTGTAGATCGACTCGCCGTAGATCTCAGACGAGCCTCGAAGGGCGTCCGGCGACGCGAGGAATGACTCGATCCCGGCGGCGCGGTCCTCGACGTAGACCTTGCCGACGAGGCTGCCGCGCTCGAAGCCGCGCTCGTCGCGATGTGTCGCCTTGCCGAAGAGCGCGACGCGCGTTTCGAGCGGTCGGTCCGAGAAGCCGTCGCTGTTGTTGTCCTGGAAGTCGGATACGTGGAGGAGCGTCCCCGAGAGCAGCAGGCTGGTTCGCCCGCGAAGCGGGACGTACGCCGCCTCGGCAGCGACCTCAGACTGCGTGGTTGAGAACACGTTCGTCGAGAGCGTCGGGGCAGTCGCGGGGTCCTTCGTCAGGATGTTGATGACGCCGCCCAGTGCCTCCGACCCGTAAAGCGTAGACATCGGGCCCTTGACCACCTCGACCTGGGAAATCAGGATCGGCGAGATGCCGTTTAGGCCATAGACCGTCGCGAGGCTCGACATGACCGGCGCGCCGTCGATCAGCACGGCCGTGTTCGGGCCGTCGATGCCGTTGATCCGGATGTTGTTCGTGTAGCAGACGCCACAGTCGATCTGCTGGTAGAGCCCGTTCACGCGCTCGACGGCATCCATCATGTTGGCCGAGGGGACGGTTTCGAGGAACGCGCTCGGGACGACGTCCACCTTGACGGGAGACTCGCGGACGGCCATCTGCTCCAGCGTGCCCGTGACCACGACGGCCCCCGCGTCGAGCGTAGCGGCGTCCAGCGCAACATCGAGCGTCACCGTCTCGCCAGCGGAGGCCGTGACCTCCCGCTCCGCTGGCGCATAGCCCACGGCGGAGAACCGAAGCGTGTAGGTGCCCGCGTCGGGAAGGGCCAGCTGGTAGGCTCCGGCGGCATCAGCAGCCGTCCCCAGCGCGGTATCGGCCACGCGGACCGTCGCCAGCGGGACGGAGTCGCCGTTCGAGGTCACGACGCCCTGGACCGTTTGCCCGCTGGCGCCAGCGGCGAAGGCGAGGGAGAGAAGAACGAGGCGTGTCATCGGTCGGAAGAGCGGAGGTCGGTGCGGGCGACATCCGCCAGGGCTGCGTCGAGGAGGGGGAGAATCCCGTCGGGCGGGAGAAAGCCGGTGTGCCGCCCGAGCACGGAGCCGTCCGGCGCCAGGGCGATCAGCGTCGGCGTGCCCACGGCGCCGAGGCGCTCGGCCCACTCGGCTTCGCTGAGTCGGTACGGCCCCACCCGAAGCTGGCGGTCGCGGTCGTCCACGGTGAGGCGCGCGAGGGCCACCTGGGCCAAGCGGGCTTGCACGTCGGGGTCTGCGAACGTCTCGCGCTCCAGCTGGCGGCACGGACCGCACCATGCGGCCTGGACATACACCAGGGCGGGGACCTCAGACGCGCCGGCAATCGCGAGGGCCTCCGGGAGTGTTCGCCACACCGGCGGATCCTGAGCGGACCCCACAGTCGCAAGTCCGACCACGCCGACGGTGAGGAGAACGCGAAACCAGGTGCGCATGAGCGGGGAGGGTTGCAAAGGGAACCGACAGGACTAGTTTAGGGTTGCCTAAACAGTCGGGTCAAGCGAAAGTTTCGGAGTGCCTAAAAACAGCGACTGAGCCTATGCCGTCTCCTGCTGCCGAGGACTACCTCAAGACGATCTACGCGCTCGGGCGGACCGGCGAGGCCGTCTCTACCTCCGCGCTGGCCGAGCGGCTCGGCGTGGCGCCGGCGTCCGTGACCGGCATGCTGAAGAAGCTGGCGGCGTCTGGTCTGGTGGCCCACGAGAAGTACCAGGGTGCCCGCTTGACCGACCCCGGGCGCCTCGTGGCCGTGGAGACCATCCGCCACCACCGCCTGATCGAGACATACCTCCACCAGGCGCTCGGTGTGCCGTGGGACCGCCTCCATGACGAGGCGGAGGCCTGGGAGCACGTGCTCTCGGAGGACCTCGAAGCCCGCATGGACGCGGCCCTGGGACACCCCACACACGACCCGCACGGCGATCCCATCCCCACGCCCGAGCTCGAACTCGACGAACGGGACCTCCTCCCGCTGGCGCGGCTCGACGCCGGGCAGACGGCGACCGTCGCTCGCGTGAGTGACCACGACGCGGCCCTGCTTCGCGACATCGGCGCGGCTGGTCTCTACCCTGGCACGCGCTTTCGCCTGGACGCCTCCACCGATGAGGGCGGCGTGGAGGTGTGCCTTCTCTCGGG
Source organism: Bacteroidota bacterium (assembly GCA_038744895.1). Lineage (GTDB taxonomy): Bacteria > Bacteroidota > Rhodothermia > Rhodothermales > Rubricoccaceae > Rubrivirga. Next base: position 8,392 of record JBCDLV010000132.1, read on the forward strand.
CGAGCGCACCGGCGACAGAGTCGTGCTGGGCCCAGATGCTTCCCCCTACCTCTTCCTCGACGACATCGAATGACTCGCTTTCCATTCCGCCGCCCGCTGGCGGCGTCTTGCGCTTTCCTGATGGCCCTTCTCGCCAGCGGGTGCGGCGGTGAGGGGTCGGATCAATCCCTCGCCGATCGCGACATCCGCGTGGTGACCACGACCTCCATGCTGGCCGACCTCGCCCGTGAGATCGGGGGCGACCGCGTCGAGGTGACTGGACTGATGGGTCCGGGCGTGGATCCCCACCTGTACCGCCCCCGCGAGAGTGACGTGACCGCGCTCGTCGACGCCGATGTCGTGTTCTACAACGGCTTGGAGCTGGAGGGACGCATGGGCGAGGCCTTGGAACAGGTCGAGGACCGTGGGATCTCCGCCGAGCCGGTCGCCCAGACCGTGCGGCAGTCGGCCCTGCTGATGC
>JBCDLV010000133.1:0-8773 GCA_038744895.1 Bacteroidota bacterium
GGTCTGCACGTGCTCGCGCCCGTCGGCCAGTGCGAGCCCGAACGGCAACTCACCGTCGAACGGTAGAACACCGGGGTGCTCTCCGTAGAAGATGGCGTGGGTGAACACGAGTGGGCCTCGGCCACGTTCGTCCTCCGAGAGCGCCTGCTGGTACGCCTCATCGGTGAACCCGAACTCGATCCCACGCTTGCTGCTCGGCCGCCATACGTACGGATCGACCGCATCGCCGACGGCCTCGGGGTCGGCGTCGTCAAGACGCGGAGGCCACCGGACGCCCCACGCATCGAGGAGATCGGTCACCGCCGGCGCGCCCGCTGGCGTCCCGAGAAGGGCGATCACCTCGTCTCCAGTCATCGTGGGGTTACTGTGGGTCTGGGACCTGCGCCGAGAAGGAGATCAGTCGGTCCAAGGACGGCGTGTAATTGGCGAAGTAGAGCGTCCCATCGATCCGCCAGCGGTCCTTACGGAGGGGATCGCTCTCCCACTCTGGTGCCCCCAGTGTTTTTCGAATATCGGCTCGCGAATCCGAAAATGAGACCCCCATCGGGAGTGGGCCCGTAAACGGTTCGAAGTCATTGCTGGGCTTGGCAACGAAGCGAATGCTGGTCAAGATGAGGCTGCCTTCCCCGATGGCGAGAGTCTCGTCCCTAGTTAGGAACGCTTCGTCGGCGAACACGAGCCCAATGCCGAGGGAGGTCAGATCCAGCCAGGCCTTGACGTCGCCCCTTTCCAGCACGGGAGGGCCTGCGTCACCACGGTCAAGAAGCGCGCGTACAGCATCCGAATCGGAGGACTGTCCGAGGAGCGTTACGTACGGGATGGCAGCGGCAGTCATGGAGGTCTATTACAGGGAGTCGTCGTTGAGAATACCAGTGAGGAAGTCGTCGTACGTCTTGTTGTCGATGGCGTCGATGAAGTCAGCGGCCTCGTTGTAGGCATCGATGCAGCCCTGGTCCGTGCAATGGTTGGCGATGTCATCCCTCATGGCTGCCGTGTCGCGTTTTGCCGCTTCTTGAAGGTTGTTCTTGTCACTCCCCATGAGGCCCTTGTTTCGCCCTCCGTACGTCGGACTGGTCTGCCGGTGCGCACTCGCGGGGATGACAACTGAGACCGCGCCGTTGTCGATGGCCTTCTTCTGGGCTGTGGTGAGTTCCTCTCCACCGTTGAGCTCTTTCGCGCGCTCCTTGAGTGCAGCCTTCGAGGGGATGTGGTCGCGGTGGTACTTGCCGCCGCCCGTCCGTTTCTTTTGCTCCCCATAGGTCCCGATCTCTCCACATTCTAGTGACTTAGACCCTGCGACGACCGGTGTCGAGGGTACCTGCATCACGCCCATCATGGTGGCGCCCGTGTTCGGCGGATTCCCCGTGGGCCCACAGTTGTTGAGCATGGGCTCGCCGAGGAGGTGGACCCCCTTGCCCTCGATCTTGACCGTGAACGAGCCCGGCATAATGAACTTCGCCGGCCCGTGCGTATTCGCCGAGATGAGCCCTCCGCCCGTCCCCTTGCTGGCGATGTCGCCCATGCTCTTGAACGTGGCGCCTCGGATCGCGACCGTCTGGCCTTCGATCTTGACCTTCTTCGAGTAGCCCTTCGGCGAGTCGTTCGACTTCGCGATGTTGGGCAGCGGCGTCGGGACGAACGGCGCCGGTGGCCCCGGCATCTTGCAGATGTTCGGGATCGTCGCACAGGCGATGCCCATGCTGCCCTTCGTGACGGGCGATTTGGGGGGATGGATGCCGACGCTACCCATCGAGCCCAGGGATCTCTAGGAGGGCTGCCGCCCGGTCGCCCCGCTCTGAACTCGACCAGATAAGCGTCAGGGGCCCGTTGGCATAGCCGCGCGCGCCGGCTTCGCACGCCAGCGTGAGCGATACGGGCCCGAAGGCCGCTCCGAGGTCGCCGAGCCCGTCCGCTGGCGCTCGGTACGTGCTCGGATCCTGGACCCACGGCGCCAGCCGGAGGCAAGCGAGGCCCCACTCCTCACCTCGGTACCGCTCGCCGTTGACGTCGCAGATGACGTCATCGGCCGCGCGGGGTGCGGGGAGGTCCCCGAATGCACCCGCGAGCGTGGCTGCCAGCCCCTCGCCCGTGCACACGGTCTGCGTTCCCATGCGGTTGTCCTCCCACCCGTTGGCAACGGTGAGGACGGTCGCCAGCGGGGACAGACCGAGTCGTGCGGCGAGCCGGTCGGACATCACGAGGCAGGCGCCCGCCGCCTCGCCAGGGATGAACGGGGAGGGGGCGTTCGTCACAGCGAGCTGTCGGCGCCCCTCCAGCCAGTCCATCGTCGCAGGCTCGAAATAGCTCTCGACCCCCGCGACGAGGCACAGCTCCGACGTTCCGCTCCGGATCCACTCCGACGCGGATTGGAGCGCGATCAGGCCGCCGGCATGCCCGAGGGCGAAGGGATGCAACTCGGACACCCGGATGGGAAGGCTCGCGAGGTCGGGGAGCGCCGAGAGAATCGCGTCAGCGTCGCCAGCGGTGAACCCAGGCCGCGGCTCGGGGAGGGCGACGAACGCGGGCACCCGCGGACGCGTGGTCGAGACCCCGTCGAGAGACGCGCACGCCTCCCGGATGGCGCTCTCGAGGATCGCGGAGAACCGGTCGGTGCCAGTGGTCCCGGTCTCCAGCTCCAGATCGGGCGCGAGCGGCATCGGCTCTCCCTCCCGGTCCACCATGAACGGGTGGCGCTTGACGCCATTGAGCCCCGCCCGAAGGGCCGCAGCGCTGGCGGGAGCGCTGAGGCCGAGCGGCGTGCGCGCGCCGGTGGTCGCGATGACGGGCGTTGCGCTCATCGTGAACTCGTGGCTTCCGACACAATCGTGCGTTCCAGAAGGTCGATGTCGGTCCGGCAGGGGAGGGCTGAGGACCACACCATCGTCAAGCGCGCGTCGTCGGGCTCGATCACGACGGTCGCCAGCTGGCCCTCGTGGGACTCGCGATGGGTCGCGTGCTGCGTCTCGAACTGCACCTCCACACGAGGAAGCGTGAACTGAAGCAGCCCGTTGGGTGTCCAGTTGAGGAGCGTCGCCTGCTCACCGCCCGCGAGCGGACGTTCGGGTTGCTGGTCCGTGGGGGTGCAGAGCCGCGTTCTCGGATCCCAGTCCAGGGGGAGAAGAGGCTTCCGGGACGACTGCCAGGCCTCGTCGTAGGTGCCCATGTGCTCCCTGCGCGGCGACCAGTAGCTGGCGAGCGCGCCGAACCCGGCAGGCCCCGCCTTCTCGGGGTCTCCAGTGGGGTACTCGAAGTTGTACACCGGCTGGTCTACGAGGGTCGAGGCCGACCGCGCAACACCTCGGCCGACCGGGTTGCGCGTGTCGAGCCGCTGCCGCGCAGGGTCTGGATCGGACTGGTCGAAGCCGCCGTACGCCCGCTCGTAGACGACAGGTACACGTTCGATGGGAGCTGCGGACGACGGACTGACGCCGAGAGGCCCGCGCCGCCACCAGCGGTCGCCTCGTACACGGATGGTCTTGCGTACGGGGCCGACTTGGATCGCGAGGTCGAAGCTCGTCCGTGCGCGGCCACCGGGTGCGTAGGCCGTTCCGTTTACCACGATGTCCGTCGTGGGCTTGAGACCCGTGACCTCCGTGTCGTACACGAGGCTCGACGAGCCGGGCTCCCCGCGGTAGAGCGGCTCAATGCGTGGCTCGGGTTGCTCGTCGCACAGCCGGAGCTCGCCCGTTGGCAGGATGTCGTAGGTCCCCTTCACGGAGACGAGCCACTCGTGGACCCCGTCGCGGTCTCGTCCCCACAGCCCCCGAGCGGCGAAGGGCGTCTGGTTGTCGATGGCCCACATCGCAGCGGCCTCAGTTGATCTGCACCGCTCCGCCCCGGATCCGGTTCACCCCGATGGCGTCCGTCAAGACGAACGCTCCCTTGATGAGCACCTTGCCGGCACGGGTCAGGACGATCGAGGCGTCTCCGCACTCGAGTGCGATCTCTTGCTCGGCGCGGATCGTGACGCGGTGCTCGTCCGCCCGAACGTCGATGGCGCCAGCGGGCTGCGCGCCAGCGGGCTGTGCATCCTGGAGCACGCCCACGACGATGGGCTTCTGGGAGTCGCCGTTCTCGAACAGCAGGACGACCTCGCGTCCCACCTGGTCGCGCTGGACGGGGACGGTGGTCCGCGCCTCGTGCGGAGCCGAGCCGCCCGCGGAGTCCACCAACAGGTGGCCGGCCTCCGACCATCCGACGATGCGGCCTAGCGTCGGGCCCTCGGCTCGCGGGACCGCTGGCGGCCGGGCCTCGGACTCCTCGATGACGAGGTCCAGGAGGCGCTCGCGTGACACCGCCGAGCGCGGAGCGGAAGGGGTCGAGGAGGTCATTTGATCGCCACCTTGCTGCCTGTGATCTTGACGTTGGAGGAGGCCTTGGCGACCAGCTTGCCCGACCCCTTGAGGTCGATGTCCTTGCCGTTGATCACGATGTCGCCGTTCTTCCTCAGGATGAGCGTGGCCTTGCCGCACCGAAGCTCGATCGAGTCCTTGGCCTCGACGATGACCGACTTCTTGAAGGTCTTGATCGCGACGCCTTCGTCGGCCGTGACGTTGAAGCTCTTCGCCGCGTAGGCGCCGACGTGCCCTTCGAGCGCGCGGAGCTGGATGTCGTCGTTCGTCGACGTGAGCTGGACCTTGGTCTTCGCTTCCCCCCGAAGCATCCCCTTCGGGGTGTGGATCATGATGTTGCCGTCGTCTGTCTTGACGGTGGCGTCTCCCTTGCCGGTGACGTACGAGATGTTGCCGTTCTTGGTGTGGTTCGTCACATGGCCGAGCTTGGTCTTGAAGGTGATGTTTCCCTTCCCGGACCCCCCGGTGATGTCCCCGATGCCGACGCCCATGCTGATGCCGCCCGCGCCGGCCATGAGATTGATGCCCAGGGTTGCGGCTGTGAGATCAATCCCCGTGGCCGTGCTGAGCCCGATGCCTCCTGCACCGGCGTACGCCGAGATACCCGCTGGCGTCCCCATCATAACGCCCCCCTCAGCTGCCACGTAGAGGCCTGGCCACGCCAGACCGAGCGTGGTCCCGAGTGCTGTGTTGAGAGCGCCATTCCAGAAGCCGACGTTCTTGAGGAGCCCTTTGCCGGCCCCGATCGCCCCGAGCGCGATGCCGACCGCCCCGTCGACGAGCGTGAGGTCGCTCATCAGCTGACTGATGTCTTTGGACGCCAAGACAGACGAGAGTTGGTCGGCCGTCTTGCCGACCTTCATGAAGATGCCGCCGCCCGCCTGGATCGTCTGCGTGCCTTCCGTCGAGGACTGGATCCCCTGCACCGACTTCTCGTCGGCACCCATGTGGATTCGGCTCTTGGCCGTCGGGGTGAACAGGTCGATCCCCACCTTGCCCTTGAGGTCCTGGAGAACGAGGTGATTGTTCGCCCACGTCCGGACAGTGTTTTCTGTCGGGTTGGTGCTCGTGACCGGAGAGGCTTGGCTCGGGTTGGGGACCGTCGCTAGGCCGAGGATCCGGTCCACGTTGCCGTCGACGCAGGCCACGACCATTTCGGCGTCTTTGTGCACCGGGAAATGCTGCCCGTAGTTGGGGCCGGTGTACGGCTGCGCCAGCCGGACGGGCTTGGTCGCCTGGGCATCGCCAGCATCGCCCAGGTCGAACGGGAACCGCACGTGGTACCGCCCCTGGTCGTCGATGGGCGCGTAGTCACCACCGGCGCTCTCGACCTTGGCCGTGAGAACGCCCGGGAGCTTGGGCTCGGGCGTGAGGCGGGGCGGTCGGTACGGGGCCGTCGCCGGGACGCAGGTAAACGCGTTCGAGTAGTTCGAGATCAACTCGTCCGAGAGCTGTGCTTCCTCAGCGTCGGGCTGGCTCCCGACATGGCTGACTGAAGTGATGAGGTACGACACGTTGAGGTCGCCCCGATAGTAGTCCCCCAGGTCGAACGTCTGGCCGGAACGGAACCGGAGACAATCGCCGGTGCCTGTCACGGTGACTCGTTCGCTCTCGATCTCTTCAGCGCGGACGGTCGCCAGTCGCTTGGCGTCATCAGGGGTCTTGGCATGGATCCCGAAGTCGGAGAGGACGCCGGTTTGACCTTTTCCACTCAGTCCCTGCTCGGAGAGGACGCTCGTTCCGGGCTCTCGGTAGTTGTAGTCCTTGATGCGTGCGGCAGCCGTCACGAGCCGCTGCTCGACGACGAAGTCTCGGATGGTCTCCACGCTGTCGGCCGGCCGGAGCCCGTCGGCATGGCTGTAGAGGACTTCGGCCTCGCCGGAGATGGGCTGGGCATCGGCGGCCGTGTCGCTCACGACGACCATCTCAGACCCGTTCTCGTGACGGAAGGAGTACCGGATCCCCTCGTACTCCCAGAGTCGCTGGACAAAGTCGAGGTCGGTCTCCTTGTACTGCGTCGTGTAGTCCCGCGGGTCGTAGGAGGCCTTGAGGTCGAACTCGACATCGACCTCGGCATCTTTCAAGATCTTGCCGGTGATCTCCTCGACCGTCTGATTCTGGAAGATCCGGTTCTGGAACGAGAACCGGAGCCGGCTCAACCGAGGTTCCAGGACGGCCCGGTACCCATACCGGAACTCGCTCTGCTTCCCGGCCTCGTGGGTCTGGAGCAGCGACGTGACGATGCCGCTGACCTCTGCAGGGTCCTCTCCCCGGTACATGGTGAGAGTCGCCGGCTGGTCGATGACGCTGGCGAGGTCGATCTCGGCGTCGTCAGAGACGAGGTCGATCTCGAACCGGAAGGTCTGTGAGATCGTCTCGGTTCCCTCGAAGGAAACGACCCGAAACGGAGACGTCGTGCCCTCGGATGAGAACTCGTGGCGGGCCTGGCGGTGGGGTTCGGCCATGGTCAGGCAGTGGGCTCGGCGTCGTCGATGGCGGCTTCGTCCTCCGCTGGCGCCTGGTCGTCGTCCGCTGGCGTGGGCTCTGGCGTGGCCGCCCCGTCGCCGCTCACGTCGGCGGCGTCCGCCAGCGGGGCAGCGTCGTCGGCCTCGACGAAGGTGTAGGTGAAGTCGCCGGTCTCGTTCAGGCCCAGCTCCAGCGCCGACGGCAGGTTCTCGTCGGCGAGGCGCGCCAGCAGGGCGCGGCTGGCCTCTGGGAGGACGGTCCGGTCGATGATCGCGTCGATGTTGCGCGCGCCGGCGTCGATGGTCGTGCAGCGGTCGGCGATGGTCTCGACGACCTCGTCGGTGAAGGTGAATCGGATGCCGTGGTTGGTGCGGAGCCGCTTGTCCACCTTGCCCAGCTTGAGGCGCGCGATTTGGGCCATCGCCTCGCGGTCGAGCGAGAGGAAGGGGATCGTATTCATCCGCCCGAGGAGCGCTGGCTGGAAGTGGCTCGCCAGCGGCTCGTGGATGAGCTCGCGGAGCTCGTCGAGCGTCGGCGCCTCCTCGGCCATCGACGCCTGCTGCACGAGCGCGCTGCCGACGTTGGAGGTGCACAGGATGACCGTATTCGCGAAGTCGACCTCGCGGCCCTCGCCGTCGCGCAGGATGCCGCGGTCGAACACCTGGTAGAACAGCTCCATCACGTCGATGTGCGCCTTCTCGACCTCGTCGAGGAGCACGACCGAGTAGGGCCGCTGGCGCACGGCCTCGGTGAGCACGCCGCCCTCGCCGTAGCCGACGTATCCCGGAGGCGCGCCCTTGAGCTGGCTGGTGGTGTGGCTCTCCTGGTACTCGCTCATGTTGATCGAGACGAGGAAGCGCTCGCCGCCGAACAGGAGCTCCGCGAGGGCCCGTGCCGTCTCGGTCTTGCCGACGCCAGAGGGGCCCACCAGCAGGAACACGCCGAGGGGCGCGTCTTGCTTCCGCATTCCCGCCTTGGCCGTGCGGAGGGCGTCGGCGATCTCCAGGAGCGCGCCGTCCTGGCCGCGGATGCGGGACGTGAGGCGCTCTTCCAGTTCGAGGAGCATCTGCGCCTCGTCCTTGACCATGTCGCCGATGGGGATGCCGGTCCAGTCGGCGATGACCTCGGCGACCACACGTTGGCCGACCTCGGCGTGGACCAGCGGTCCGTTCTCTTCCTGGAGGGCGTCGAGGCGGCCGTGCAGGTCGCGGACCTCGGCGGGCACGTCGCCGCCAGCGGTCGCGGCCTCCTTGCGGGCGGCCTCTAGCTTCTTGGCGAGCGCCTGCTCCTCCTGCCAACGGGCGTCGAGCGCATCGCGCTGCTCAACTAGGGCGTCGTGCTCGGTTTCGAGCTCGCCGAGGGTCTCGCCGGTGCCGAGCCCGGCCGACGCGTCGCGCCGCTGGGCCGTGATCTCGGTCTCGATCTCGTGGAGCCGCCGCGTGACGTCGTCCAGTGCCGCTGGCGTGGCGTCCTGCGACATCCGCACGCGCGCGGAGGCCGTGTCGAGGAGATCGACGGATTTGTCGGGCAGCTGGCGTCCGGAGAGGTAGCGGTCGGAGAGCTCGACGGCGGCGCGGACGGCCTCGTCGGTGATCTGGACCTCGTGGTGGTCCTCGTAGCGATCACGGACGCCGCGCATCATCACGACGGCGGTCTCCACGTCGGGCTCGTCCACCTTGACCATCTGGAAGCGCCGCGCGAGCGCCGGGTCCTTCTCGATGTGCTTCTTGTACTCGCTCCAGGTGGTCGCGGCCACGCTGCGGAGCTCTCCACGCGCCAAGGCGGGCTTGAGGAGGTTGGCGGCGTCGCCCGTCCCGGCGGCACCGCCGGCGCCGACCAGCGTGTGGGCCTCGTCGATGAAGAGGATCGTGGGCTTGGGTGCGTCGCGGACGGCCTCGATGACCGCTTTCATGCGTGCCTCGAACTCGCCCTTGACACCGGCGCCAGCCTGCAAC
>JBCDLV010000134.1:0-8716 GCA_038744895.1 Bacteroidota bacterium
CAACAGCGGCACGCCGCACTCGCAGCTCTCGTCGTGCTACCTCTACAAGGTCGACGACTCGATCGAGTCGATCATGGTGCGCGGGATCGCCGAGAACGCCTACCTCTCGAAGTGGGCCGGCGGGCTGGGCGGCTCGTGGACGGCCGTCCGCGGGACGGGCAGCCACATCAAGGGGACGAACGGCGAGAGCCAGGGGGTTGTCCCGTTCCTCAAGCTCCACAACGACCAGCTCGTCGCCGTCAACCAGGGCGGCAAGCGGGCCGGCTCGGGGTGCGCCTACCTGGAGGTCTGGCACAACGACATCTCCGACTTCCTCGAGCTCCGCCGCAACACGGGCGACGAGCGGCGGCGGACGCACGACCTCAACACGGCGTGCTGGATCCCGGACCTGTTCATGCAGCGCATGGAGGCCCGCGCCGGCTGGACGCTTTTCCGCGCCAGCGACGTGCCCGACCTCCACGACCTCTTCGGCGACGCCTTCCGCGAGCGCTACGAGGCGTACGAGGCCCAGGTCGAGGCGGGCGAGTTGTGGGGACGACAGATGCCCGCGATTGACCTCTGGAAGGACATGCTGCGGATGCTCTTCGAGACGGGCCACCCATGGATGACGTTCAAGGACCCGTGCAACGTGCGGAGCCCGCAGGACCATACGGGCGTCGTCCACTCGTCGAACCTCTGCACCGAGATCACGCTCAACACGAGCGACGAGGAGACGGCCGTCTGCAACCTTGGCTCGGTCGTCCTCAACCACCACCTCACGCCCGAGGGCGACCTCGACCACGACAAGCTCCGCGAGACGATCCGCGTGGCGGTCCGCGCACTCGACAACGTAATCGGGCTCAACTTCTACCCGACCGAGGCGGCACGCACGGCCAACATGCGCCACCGGCCGGTCGGGCTGGGCGTGATGGGGCTCCAGTACGCGCTCTACGAGCGGGGCGTCGCCTTCGGCTCCGAGGAAGCCATCCAGTTCTCGGACGAGATGATGGAGGCCGTCGCGTACTACGCCTACGAGGCGTCGAGCGACCTCGCGGCCGAGCGAGGCACCTACGAGAGCTACGCCGGCTCGAAGTGGGACCGCGGGCTGCTCCCGCCGGACACGGTCGACCTGCTGGCGGACGAGCGCGGCGAGGCTATCGAGGTCGAGCGCGGCGGGCAGATGGACTGGGCGCCGCTCAGGGCGAAGATCGAGGCGCAGGGGATGCGGAACTCGAACGTCATCGCCATCGCGCCGACGGCCACGATCTCGAACATCACCGGCACCTCGCCGTGCATCGAGCCGCTCTACAAGAACCTCTACGTCAAGTCCAACCTCTCGGGAGACTTCGTGGTGCTGAACCCGTACCTCGTCCGCGACCTCAAGGCGGAGGGGCTGTGGGACGCCGAGATGGCGTCGCAGCTCAAGTACTTCGACGGCGACCTCGGCCAGATCGAGGGCGTGCCTCTGGCGCTGCGCGAGCGGTACCAGACGGCGTTTCAGCTCGAAACCCGGGCGCTCGTGGACGCGGCGGCGCGGCGCCAGAAGTGGATCGACCAGGCCCAGTCGCTCAACCTGTTCCTGGCCGAGCCCAACATGAAGGCGCTCAGCCACACGTACCGCCACGCGTGGCGCGCCGGGCTCAAGACGACGTACTACCTCCGCACGCTCGGGGCCTCGCAGATCGAGAAGGCCACGGTCGCGATGCCCGCTGCTGCGGCGCAGCCGACGCCAGAGGCCCAGGCGTGCAGCATCGACGCGATGATCAATGGGGAGGAGTGCGAGGCCTGCCAGTGACAGACGCCCGTCCCGCCGAGGAGACGCGGATGGTGTTCACGGTCTTCCCCGGAGACACCAACCACTACCACACCCTCTTCGGCGGGACGGCGATGGCGTGGATGGACCAGGCCGCGTTCATCTGCGCGACGCGGTGGGCGCGGCGGAAGGTGGTGACGGTCCACACGAGCGAGATCAGCTTCAAGCACGCCGTGCCGGAGGGCTCCATCGTGGAACTCGTGGCGGTCGTCGTGGCGACCGGTCGGAGCTCGATGACGGTCCGCGTCGAGATGTTCGTCGAGCCGATGGACCGCGAGGACCGGCTGCTCGCGACGGCGGGCGAGTTCGTGATGGTCGCGCTCGACAGTTTGGGCCAGACGGCGGCCGTCGCCAGGCTGGCGCAACCCGTCGCCAGCGGGACGTGAGCTGCCGCGCTGCTGGGCCCCTGCTGGCGGTGCTTGTTGCTCTCACGGGCTGTCTCCCTCGCGTCTCTGCGCCGGACACGCCGCCGGAACTCGTCCTGGGCGCCTTCGAGGACGACTACGGGAGCCTGTACGAGGTCACACCGCAGGTTTGGTCTCACAGGGGGTACGCCCGGTACCACATCGTCCGCTGGCGACCGGGCGGTGACGGGGGCTACCTCGTCGCACGGAACGACCCGGCGAACCCAGCCGATGGCGGGCGCTGGACGCGGATCGACTGGGTCCGCCTGGACGGAATGGCACCGTACGAATGGGCCTTCTGCCTCAGCGTCTATGATGCCCCGACCGCCGAGTCGGCCGAGTCGGCATCGGTGGCTCGGCCGGAGACGCCGCGGACGGGATGCAACGGCTTCCCGTTCTCCAGGATGCGGAGGCGGACATCGCCGGGGCGGTAACCGCTGCGGAGGCCGTGGGACCTACGGGGCACCCGACCTCTCGGCCCCCGCTGGCGACCTGCGCTCCGCGCCAGCGGGATCGGACGCCGCTGGCGACTCCGCACCGCCAGCGGGGCGTGGCTACTCGCGGTAGGCCAGCTCCAGGAGCCGGCTGAAGGACTTGACCATCTGCTCGTACTCGCCGGGGCAGCGCCGCGCGCGCTGGACCGTCAGGGCGTTCTCGTCGGTGAGCTCGTTGCCGGTCTCGTCGACCACCATGTCGATGTACTTGTCCGGGTTCGAGCCGAACACCCAGCACTGGACGTTGAACAGCCGCTGTGGGCCGAGCGAGTGCTCGCCCGCGTAGCGACGCCGGTTGAGCTCCGCCCGCTGCGCGTCCGTCAGGTCCATGTCGGCGGTCGAGTCGAAGCTGAGGTAGTCGACGCCGGCGAGCGCTGCCTCGACCCCCTTGTCACCCTCCTGAAGCAGCATGAGCGTCGCGAACTGGTCCACGACGTCCTCTTCCATGCCCGTGAACGGAAGGTCGAGCTGGTGGCGCAGCGCGTGGCCGGCCTCGTGGAGCATGACGAAGTCGTAGGCGCCCATGACGGCGGGGATGACCTCGCCTTCGGGCCGCGTCTCAGAGAAGTGGCGGACGAGGTCGGCGATGAGCTCGTAGCAGAACGTGACCGCCTGCTGGCTCGGGCTGTAGAACGCGTTGATGTAGGGCCACGGACGGTCGTTGCCTGGATCGGAGCACTCGGCGAACGAGATCGGCAGGTTGCGCGGGAGCGGGAACGACGAGTTGAGCGACTCCGCCGTGCGCTCTAGGAACCCCCCCTCGCTGACGAACTGGCGGACCGCCCCGAGCTGGTCGGCGAACTGCGGGTTGGGACCATAGCCGCCGAGCGTCCACTTGCCCGAGAATCGCGAGCCGACCTCGCCGACCGGGCTCTGCGTCGTGGTCGTCCGGCCCGGAGCTTGGGCCTGGGCCTGGACGCGCTCGACGGTGACGGTGTAGGCGCCGGTCTCGCCGCCGCGCAGCGAGTTGGCCTGGATGGCATGGAGCCCACCCGCGCCGACGGTGAACTGGACGCGGGCGTCAGTCCCGCCGGCGCCGTCGTCGTCGCGCCCGACGATCTCGACGTCCTCGCCCTCGAGGGTGCCAACGGACAGGTAGGCGTTGAAGTCCCGCGAGCGGAGCGTCACCGCCACCGTCTCGCCCGGCGTCCCGCGGTAAAGGTAGAGGTCCGCGAAGGAGTCGTCGGCCAGGACGGTGTCGCCCGCTTCGAGGCGCCCGCTGGCGGGGGTTCCGGTGGTGAGCGTCGGCGCAGACGACTCGGCCTCGGCCTCGTCGGCCACCTGGTCCGGCGTCTCGACGGAGAGCGTGTAGAGCCCGGTGGCCCCCTGGGCGTAGGAGTTGGCGAGGATCACGTAGGTGCCGGTCGGGCCGATACGCGCACGGACCCGAGCGTTGACGCCGGGCCCGCTGTCGTCGTCGTCCGCTACCGACTCGAACTCGCCGCCGACGAGCCGGCTCAGGATGAGGTACGGGTCGAACCGGTCCGAGGAGAGGGTGATGACGATGTCTTGGCCCGGTGCCCCGTTGTAGACGTAGAGGTCGTAGTAGGAGCCGTCGTCCAGCGTCGCATCGGTGGAGGCGAGCTGCCCGGTGACGGTCTGCGCCAGCCCGATGCGCGTAATGCCGGGCAGCGCGTCGTCGCCGCCATCCAGCGAGCGCACGGTGACCTGGAACGCACCAGTGGCACCAGCGGCGTAGGTGTTGGCGACGATCGTGTAGCGCCCGTCCGACCCCGCCGCGACGCGCAGCTCCGAGTTGGTGCCGCCGCCGCCGTCGTCGTCGGTGTGGGTACCTGCGAAGGCATCGGCGGGGGTGGGCCCGCCCAGGAGGAACGCGTCGAAGTCGGCCGAAGCCAGAAACACCTCGATCTCCTCGCCGGGCTGCCCCTGGAACGTGTAAAGGGCGTAGTACGACCCGTCCGAGAGCGTCGGCGAGCCCGCCGCCAGCTGGCCGCTGACGGACTCGCCCGCGCGGACCGCCTCGGCGTCGACGACGGGCTCGCTCCCGAAGGCTTCGACCGAGAGCGAGTAGGCGCCGGTGCGCCCGCCCTCCAGCGAGTTGGCGCGGATGCCGTAGAGCCCGTTGGCACCGACGGTCACGATCAGCTGCGAGTCGGTTCCTCCCGCGCCGTCGTCGTCGGTCTCTTGGACATCGAGGGTGGTGCCGTCGATGGGGCCGCCGGAGAGGAACGTGTCGAAGTCCGTCGAGCGCATCGTGACGGTGATCTCGTCGCCGGGCGCGCCGCGGAAGAGGTAGAGGTCGTAGTAGGAGCCGTCGTCCAGCGTGGTGTCGTTGGTGTCGAGCCGCCCGCGCAGCGTCTCGCCGTCGCGGATCTCACGCACGTCCGAGGCGACCGCGCCGCCGCCGAGCGACTCGGCGGTGAGCGTGTATCGCCCGGTGGCCCCGCCGCCGAGTGAGTTGGCGAGGAGGGCAAAGCTGCCCGTGCCGCTCAGCGTGACCGTGATCTGGGCGTCGGTGCCGCCCGCGCCGTCGTCGTCGGAGTCGGTGAGCTCGAAGGAATCGGCGATGGGGCCACCGGAGAGGTAGGCGTCGAAGTCGTCGGACCGAAGCGTGAACACGACCGTTTCGCCGGGACGTCCGTCGTAGCGGTAGAGGTCGTAGTGCGAGCCGTCGTCGAGCGTCGGGTCGGAGCCAGTGAGCGCGCCGGTGAGCGCGTCGCCGTCTTGGATCGCCCGAGCGCCGGCACCGAACGACTGGGCCGCCAGCGGGGCGGCGAGGAGCGCGACGAGGGTGAGGCCGGCGAGAAAGCGGGAGGCAGTCACAGAGCAGCGGGAAGGAGCCACCCATAGGATACCTGAGCCGGCACGAACGCGGCTCCCCGGCACAGGGGAGGCCGCTGGCGATGTGCAGCGCCAGCGGCGCGAACTACCGAGTGTCTGTTGCCTCGTCGATGCGGACTCCCCGCATCTCAGCGCCGCCCCGGTACAGCACGGCTGCGGGTGAAGGGTCTCCAGACTCGAATACCAGCCGTCCCTCGAAGGGCGGGACGAACTCGGTCTCAGACACTGGAGAGAGCGCAACGGGGCCCTGGCCGCTGGGGTGCGCGATCAGCACGCCCTCCTCGACGCGAACGTCCATGATGAGCCCTGGCTGGAACTGGTACATCCCCACGTAGCGTGCCAGCACCTCGGCGGGAACGGTCACTGTGCCGAGATCGACGCCGAGAGCCGTGAGGGCATCGCGCGCAGACGCTGCGCCCGGGTTTCGCTCCAGAGCCTCCCGGTAGCTGGCGATGGACGCCGTCGTGTCTCCGGCCGCCAGCAGGGCCTCGCCGAGGCTGTCGCGCGGGTTCCACGCGTCGGGATAGGCGGCCACGTTGAGGCGGAAGAGGGCGACGGCTGTCTCGGTAGCGTCGGTCTCCAAGACCTCGTAGCCGAGCCTGTTGAGGTCGTCCTCGGTCACCTCGATGTCGTCGCGTGATTGCGACGCCTCAAACGCCGTCTCGACGGCCGAGACGCCGCCGGTCTCCAGCGCGCCCCGGAGGATGGCCAGCGACGAGGGCTTCGGCGCCTCCACCTCCTCGCCGTACAACAGCGCGGCGATGTCGGCGGCCATCCCCTCGCTGCCGTCCTGCGTGTTGCTGCTCAGCGCGATGACCGCATCGCGGTCCGTCAGCCGCCAGAAGGAAGTCGTGAACCCGTTGATGCCCCCGCCGTGCTGCACGAAGGTGACCCTCTGGTCTCCCACGGGGGCGGTGCCCACGAACACGCCGTATCCGTAGGCAGCATTCTCATTGTTCGGGACGGCGGCATGCGCTGTGTTCATGAGCGCCAGCGTTTCCGGTGACTCGAACACACGGCCTTCGAACAGCGCGTCGCTCCACCGCATGAGGTCCCCCATCGTAGAGCGCATCATGCCCGCGGCGTAGGGCACGCTGGGGTCGAGGTGGTCGGCCTGGCGGAGCCCTCGCGAGCTGCGACTGTACCCGCTGGCGGCGTTCGGGTAAACGGTCGTCCCATCGTCGTACGCCGTCGCGGTGAGCCTGAGCGGATCCAGCAGGCGGTCCTGCAGAGCGTCCGCGAAGGATTGGCCGGTCACGTTCTCGACGATCATGCCCAGAAGGATGTAGCCCGTGTTGCTGTACTGCCACCCGTCGCCAGGCTCGAAGTCGAGGGGCTTGTCCTCGATACGCGCCATGACCTCCGCTGGCGTGTGCTCGATCCCCATGAACTCGCTGAGGTCGGGGAGCGAGGTGTAGTTGAACAGGCCCGACGTGTGTGTGAGCAGGTGGTGCGTCGTGATGCGCTCATCGACAGGCACCTCCGGCACGTAGGTCGAAACGGGCACGTGGAGATCGACCAGGCCCTGCTCCATCAGCTGGAGGACGAGCGCAGCCGTGAACTGCTTCGTCACCGAGCCGATGCGGAACCGCGTATCGGCCGTGTTGGGGACCGTCCATTCCGCGTTGGCCACGCCGACGCCTCCCGCCCAGACCACGTCGCCGCCATCGGAGACGAGCGCGGAGCCGTTGAAGCGGTCGGCGGCGTGGTAGGCCTCGACCAGCGCCTCGACCTCGTCGGCCACCTGCGTCTGGGCAGGCGTTACGAGGAGGATCGAAAGAAGGGACAGGACGAGACGGGCACGCATGGGCAGAGGGGAAAACCGTGGGGCCTCGACGGGACAACGCCCGGAGGGTTACAGCACGAAGACCGCCAAGCCGCCGCTGCGTTGCTCTGGCAGGGGCCACTTCGCGGCGGAACGCAGCCCTCCGCTGGCGGTTGGCGATGAGACAGCGAACGCTCCCATGCCTACCGTCTACGTCACCCGCAAAGCCTACTTCAACGCCGCCCACCGCCTCCACAACGCGGACCAGTCCGACGACTGGAATCGGGAGACCTTCGGCAAGTGCAACAGCCCCAATTGGCACGGCCACAACTACGAGCTCGACGTGACCGTCGCCGGCGAGCCAGACCCGGCGACGGGGTTCGTGTTCGACCTGGGACGCCTCAAGGGCATCATCAACGAGCACGTCATCGAACCGCTCGACCACAAGAACCTCAACCTGGACGTCCCCTTCCTGAAGGGCAAGCACACGTCCACCGAGACGCTGGCCATCGCCGTCTGGGAGCAGCTGGCGCCCCACGTGCCGGGCCTCTTCGAGGTATCGCTCCGAGAGACGCACAACAACGCCGTCGTCTACCGTGGCGAGTGACGTGCCGACTGCCGGCTTCAGACCTCCGACCGACGACGCACACATGCCGGACCCCACCGACTTCGAATCGCCACTTCACTACGAGCGGCGGGACATCTATGACGCCGACGCGACCGAGGCGCTGGCGGCGCTCACCAAGCGCCAGCTGGAGCTGATCGGGGAGGACCCTGGCCGCGAGGGGCTGCTCAAGACGCCGGAGCGCGTCGCCAAGGCGCTCCAGTTCCTGACGCACGGCTACGGCCTCGACCCGGACGCCATCCTTCGGAGCGCGCTCTTCGAGGAGGACTACCGCCAGATGGTGCTCGTGCGCGACATCGAGGTGTATAGCCAGTGTGAGCACCACATGCTCCCATTTTTTGGTCGGGCGCATGTGGCCTACATCCCCAACGGCCGGATCGTGGGGCTCAGCAAGATCCCGCGCGTGGTGGATGTGTTTGCGCGGCGGCTTCAGGTGCAGGAGCGTCTGACGCTCCAAATCCGCGATGCCATCGAGCGGGTTCTCCAGCCGGAAGGGGTCGCTGTGGTCGTCGAGGCGCAGCATCTCTGCATGATGATGCGCGGCGCCGAAAAGCAGAACTCCAGCACGACCACGAGCGCCATGAGCGGCGTTTTTCTGAGCCAGCCCGACACCCGCGCCGAGTTCATGCGCTTGATCTCGGGGTGACGATGCGCACCGCGCGGTTGAGACGGCCTTGCCCCTCCGTGTTGCGTATGTCGTGTGGCGTGTCCGTATCGGGCCATTCCGCAACACGACACGCGTAGCAGCTAAGAGCGTCCCTTTGGAACCACGCATCCACCGACATCACCTGCTATGACGCCCCTCCCGTTCCGCCGCGATGCCATGCGTGAGGC
>JBCDLV010000135.1:0-8699 GCA_038744895.1 Bacteroidota bacterium
CCGGGTCGCCCACCCCGCCGGGAGCGATCGCCAGTCGGGCGTGCTGGCGGACTGCACGAGGACGGGCACGCCGCCGGGCCGGGGGGCCTCGACGCGGAAGAGGACGCCGTGGTGGGCGCGGTGGCGGCCTTCGGGGGCGTCTCCGAAGGCACGCGCAAGCGTCCTATGAAGCTGATACGGACTGGCGAGGTCGATCTGCGCCTGCTTGTGTTGGGGGTTAATAATGAGCTGAGAGAGATGCATCAATTCAGCGGTTCTACGACTTCGTCCCGGTTTGCAAACGTTCGGCGCCCTCTGTGGATGGCATCGTCCCGGCGCACCCGTGTTTCTCTGTCAACCGAAAGGCCGGGACCGTCAACGTCAGAGAAGAGGACTCGGGGCTCTATCTGGCCCCAGGCTTTTGTACCGGGCCAGTCAAGGACGTAGTGATTGATGGCCTCAGGAACTGCGTCGGCTGCGAGGACGGCAGGATGGAGGGGCAGGCTCGGAGGACATGCTCGCCGTCCGAGAAAGAGAGGGTAGATAGGACGGAGAAGAGCATCGCGAAGCGCGGAGATGCTCCAGCGGGCGCCTTCGCGCGACCATAGGACGGCGATTGCACAAGTGTCGGTTCGGTACGACCGAGTAGAGAGCGTCGTGTTGAGGTTTCCCTGAGCGAGTTCCTCTCGGCGAGTCGGGAGACCCCGGCCAGATTTGCCAATCGGAACCTGCGCCGTGTGGTAGTCGAGCAGAAGCTGGCCAGTCTTTGTCGGTGCCACGGCGAACCCGTAGCCCTCCCGAAGGGCGCGGTGCGCGTCTTCGTCGTCTCGCGCGAGTCCGAGTGCGGCTCCCATGAGCCCTAACACTGCAGACTTCGACGGTCGGTCGTAGACGGGCCGCGACTCACCGACGGCCACATCGCCCCACGCCGCCATTGGCCCGGCGAGGGTGAACACGAGGAAACGATCAACCATCGGTGGACTCTGGCACGTGGGACGCGATGAATTCGAGGACACCCGCGAGCGTCCCGTCACCGGCGGGCACGTTCATGGTCTCTGACGCGAGGCGATCGTCACCGTAGTACGCGTGGTCCATTTTGTCCCGCGTATCGGAGAGTCGTGCGATGGCGTCTTCCATTGGATCTCCCCCCTGGACCGGCCTCAGGAATGCCGACATCAGCGAGCGGGGCTGGCGGTCGCCCGCTTCGGCGAGCACTAACGAAGCGTAGGCGCGAGAGGCGTAACTGTTTTGCTTGCCCCCGGGCGCGACGGTTGCGGCCGCCTCGGTGAGCGTGCGGGCCGCCTCGCGCGCGAGGTCAGCGTCGCCGCCGAGGTTGCGGACGAGCGAGGCAGCGTCAATGCATACATAGAGGTAGAACACGCCCGCGCCGAACTCCGCCACGTCGAGGTGCGCCGCGCCCGCATCGTCGCGCGTACGCTCGCGGCCAAGCGTGTCGGCCGCGGCGAAGAAGTCGATTCGGTCGTCCGAGGCGTCGTCCATCGCCGTGTAGTAGTCGTCTTCCACCTGCACCTCGTGGACGGTGAAGGCGTGGGCGACTTGGATGGAAGCGTCTGTCTTGTAGGGCTGCGCCTTGGGGTCGGCCAGCATCCGTCCGAACATCCCGATGTCCACGGCGCGCGTTTTCGAGAGCAGGTTCAACTCCTCTGCCTCCGGCTGGCGTTTTTCTCCGGCGAGACGAGCCACCAGCGCGTCGATAGCATCGATCTCGGCGGGGTCGTAGAAGACCAGCGTTTCGTGGGCGAAGTGCTCCCTTTTCCCCTTTGGTTTGCCGAAGACTTTGGCGATGGCCTGCGTCGCGGTCTCGGCGTCTTTTACGTCCATCCCCTCATCAGTGAGTGCTTTCAGCACACGCGGACCGAGGTCTTTGGTGCGGTCACCCATCTGACCGCGGAAGGCATCACGGAACAGGTCCGAGGTGCGCCAGTGCCGCTTGAGCGACTGAGACGAAACGCGGAGCCGCGTTTTCCCACCGATGACGGCAGTCTTGGGGCGCCCGAGGTCGTCGCGGTTGAGGTTGGACGGCGGGTAGGCCGTGAGGAGGTGAAGCTGAATAAATCGAGCCATGTCAGGCGGGGAGAGAGGCGGTGTAGTAGTCGTGTGCCCAGCGCGCGCGGGGGTGGCTCCCCTTGGCATCGGGGGACCGGGCGAAGTAGCTCCAGGCGTTGAGATCGCGGGTAAGGTGCGAGAGGCTGACCGCCTCGCCTTTGAGAAGCCGGAGCGCGCGGATGAGCGGAAGAGTGAGATCGGCGATGGTCTCGTGTTCGATGAGGCGTCGGAAACGGAGGTCGCGCATCCGAGGCTGACCGTCCTTTTCTTGGCCTGCGGTCTTCGCGAACGAGGCGCCGCGCGTGATCTCGTCGCCTTCGCGCGTGTCCGAGTTCTGCGCGATGTAGGGCAAAAGCATCATCGCGAGGACGTGCGAATCGTACACAGAGCCGGTGACGCCGCCCTCGCGCAGCACGCGGTAGAGCCCGCCGATGAGGCGCGCGTCGTCGGTCGTACGGCATCGTCGGAGCTGTGACCTCAGGGTGCGAGCCTCGCGGGACGGCTCGCCCGAGTGCATGTCCTCGTGCCACCGAGAGAGCGCGAGATCGAGCGGAGCTGTGTCAGGTTTGGGCATGAGCAGCGGGATGGGTCGTGATGTTCAGCATCTCTCGGATTGCTTTGTTCTTGCCCAGGCCGCTCAGATCACGGCGAGCGAGCGAGACGGCCTGCGGGTCTGTTCGGTGCTGCTGATCAGGCGCGGCGATCTGGTCGAAGAGTGCCAGCGCTGTTCCTTGAAGCGAGCGCAGCCACTGAACCCGGAGTTCGTACCGCTGGCCCGGATCGGCGTTGGGGTCGCGGAGAGCCAGGAGGGTGTCGAAAAACGCCTGCTCCGTGTCTGCCCAGAGGCGCGTCTCGGTCTCGGCAAATAGTCTCTTCTTGTAGAGATGCGTGTTGCCCGGCTTCTTGTCGAGATCAGCGATTCTCTGTGGATGAGACCACGCAATCCCCCCCTTAGTAGTCTTCTGTGGAGTCCCGAAGAGCGCATTTTTGATTGCACCATTCAGCCGACTCGCAACCGCCTCAGCGGCTCCCACGAGTCGCCGTGCGTCTTCGTGGATCTCTTCTACCTCCTCCGGGTCCGCCGCGAAGAACGGAAACCGGGACGACTTCCACGCTCGGACCTTCATGTTGTCCGTGTCGAAGCCGAAGGCCCACAGCCCGAGCGCATCCAGCCCATCGCAGTCGCGCGCGAGATCGGCGGCGCGATTCCTCGACTGGCGGACGGCGCGGGCAGGGCGGATGACACGGCCCTTTTGGGCATCAAGGTCGCCAGAACCGAGCGCGAACCCGAGCCAGTCGGCGTAGCCGAGGCGGTGGGCTTCGGTGAGATACGCCCGGTCGCCGCCGTCTTCCACGCGATGCGGCGAGAGCGGATGATCCCATGGGCCATCGTAGTTGGCACCGTACGGAGCGGTCTCGAACTCCGTGACCGCTCGCTCGACCGATCCGCCAGTCAACGCGCAGGTCGCGGGGCCGCTGAACCGGAGGCGGATGCGCCGAGGCATCCCCCAGAACGCCTGAAGCGGGTGCGCGTGGGCGTTCACGACGGTCGTTTCCATCTTCGTCCCCTTCGTGCTCACGCGCGTTGGGGCAAGCCATGGGAAGGCGAGCGCCGGATCGAAATCTATGGGCTCGAAATCACGAGCCGAGAGCACATTGAGCCAGAGCGTCCGCCAGAGCGGGGCATCGCGATGCGCCTCGCGAGCCGGGTCAGCGGTGACGAGCGTCGTCATGGGGCCTCCGCCCCGGAGCGAGGTCCGGTGTCCTTTCCCGCCGCTCGGCGCGTTCATCTGTAGCGCGATGAGAGCCTGCGCGGCGACTGGCAGCGAGAACGCATTCTCTGTCCGGTCCTTGACGAAATGATCTGCGTTGTTCTTGAGCGTGTTGTCCGTGGGGGTTTCGAGGAGGAGATAGGCCGCGGGCTTGACAGTCCCGTCGAGATCGGCGTCGTAGTCCTGAAAGAAGCGAGGGCCAGGGCCGTCGAGGTCGAACGCCTCAGCGAACGGCTTAGAAGCGCGGCGGAGGTCGCCGGGGGCTGGCGGTGTATTCCACCAGTCTCCCCACCCTTCGTCATCGGCGGGAGGAGCGGTGGTTTGCAGCAGCCCGATCATGAACTGCGCGAGGGCGCCGTCGAAGTCAGGTCGAACGGCGGCGAACGCGACCGGAGGTGACTCGTCTTGCGCGGGGACAATTTCGTACGGTGCGATCTGGTCGAGCGAGTCATCGGCTCGCCGTACCGGTATCCAGCGTTCTTGAAGGAGGTTGTACGGCATCAATGGCTGGGTAAGAATTCAAGTCCTTCTGCTATGGAGTATCGCACAATAAGTGTTTTCCCGTCGGGGTCTTTTGCTTGGCCATACCAGACCTCTCTAGACTCGGAGAGGCGGAGCGGGACGAGCGTAACATGGCGGCCTCGGTCTGACATCTCGCGTGTCGCGCGGCCTAACGCTTCGCGGTCGCCGGGCTCTACGATGGCCTCGCCGAACATGGAGCGACGAACGCGAACCTCGCTCATCTCCCACGGGCGCTTCTCGTCCTTGACCAGCGCCTTTGCCTCGCCATCGGCGTCCATCTCCACCAGTCGGAGAGTAATGGTCCGCTCCCCGAGGCGGGTGCGCTTGGCATCATCCCGCTCCCAGATCAGACCATCGTTGCCGCCGTAGCCTCGGTCGTAGCGAAGTGCGTTGGTCTTCGCAGTCTCCTCGTTGACGGTCTCTTCGGCTTCGGCCTTGTTCGTGCGTGCCGCCAGCGCGTCGGGAATGGCAGCGTCTGATCCGGGACCATAGATGGCACGGATGAGATGACGGGCGTCGTCAGGGAACGTGAGCACGCGGTCATGGGGGACCTCGCGAGCGGTGAGCCAGAGACGTCCGTGGTCCGGGTAGACGTATGCGGCTCTCGGAAAGGCGCGAGCGAACCAGGCGGCGTCGGGTGTGTCGGTCTCGGAAGGCGCGAGGACGCCAAGCACAGCCTCTCCACGTTCGTCGTTACGGATGTCCCGCCCTGCAGGGCCGGTGACTCGGTTGCCCTGAGCATCGCGGACGTGGCGGTGAAGCCGTCCGGCGCGCTGGATCAGCAGATCGATGGGCGCGAGGTCAGAGATGAGCACGTCAGCGTCGAGGTCGAGCGACTGCTCGATGACCTGCGTGGCGACTACGATCCGCCCCCGCCGTTCTGTAGCTGAACCCTCGGGGCCGAGCGCACCGAGAATTTCGACCTCCTTCTCCAGCCGGTGCCCGAGAGCGAATCGCGCGTGCAAGAGGTCTACGCGGCGAGCAGTCGACTTCTTTCTGGCCGCGTTCCGCACGAGCCGGAAGCCGTTCAATGCGTCATGGACCGTGTTCCGCACCCACACAGCGCAGCGCCCTTCCGACGCGGCGTTGACGAGGGCCTCGACCACTTTGGCTTCTGACGCATACCGGCGAACCCGCAACGTGCGTCGCGCCCCCGGACGCCGCTCGATGGGCGTCTCGTGGAGACTGCGAGCGTAGACGTGTGTGGCGAGCGGGTAATCATCGTTGCCCGTCCGAGCGAGCGAAACCGATGCAGCGCCGAGCCCCGCATGAAAGGCGTCCGCGAAGCGCTGGCGGGTGTCGTGGGGGAGCGTCGCTGAAAGGAGGATCGTGCTTCCGCCTGCCGCAGCCTGAAATGTGAGAAGGCGCTCGATGAGCGCGAGCATGTAGCGGTCGTAGGCGTGGACCTCGTCCAGAACGAGAACGTGCCGACCTACGCCTAGCAACCGGAGCGATTGGTGCGCGGCCGGAAGCACACCTAGGAGCGCCTGATCGATGGTGCCCACACCGAGCGCTGCAAGCAGCGCACGCTTTCGGCTCGAAGCGATCCAGTCGGCGCACTGAGCGGCGGCTGATGCATCATCGTCAGACCCGTTTCCAGAGTCCACCTCGGAACTCTTGGAAAGCACAATCTCGCGGTAGCGCGCGGAGAGATCGCGGGCGCTGTGCGCGAGGACGACGGACGCTTCTTTGGGGTCCTCGAACAGTTTGCCGACCGCGCGCTCGAGCCGCTCGAACATCTGGTTGGCCGTCGCCATCGTCGGAAGGCCGACGTAGAGGCCGGAGCCGAGCCCCACTTGTATTAACCGGTGTGCGAGCACGATCGCGGCCTCGGTCTTGCCTGACCCCGTGAGGTCTTCGAGCACGAACAGGTGCGGCCCCTCGCGCTCGCCGAAGCAAACCGTCTCAGCGTAGCGTTGCAATGGGGTCGGAGTGTCGAATCCGAACAGGTTCACCATGCCGCCACCGGGCGCAACCCGAGGCGGGCGAACGCCTGCGCTCTCTACTGCCTCTTTAGCGCGTGTCTGCGCGAGTGCCCAATACTCTGCAAGCGGAATCGGCTTTACTGTGCGCGGGAAGGCGCGCTCGTCCGATCCGATCCAGTCCGCGATAACCGCCAGCCCGGCGACGGTCCACGAGATCCGAGTTGCGCGTTCGCTGAGATCAGAGGGCCACACCGGAAGCTCATCAGGGCGGAGAAGAGCTGCGACCTCGTCAGCGAACCGAGTGGCATCGGCGACAGCTTCCTCGCCGAAGATGAACACGCCCCGCTCCACCCGGTCGGACTTCGGGATGGGAACGGGGCGGCCGTGATGGCCCATGACAGCGTCCACGAGCGGTCGCATCACGCGGCGGGCCTCGCCTTCGCCGAGCGCCTCAGTGAGACCCCACGCTTCTGTCCACTGCATGCCGATCCATTTGTCCCACGCGAGCGCGCCGAAGGCTCCGTGGTACATCGCTTTGCCGTTCTGAATGACGGGATACGGAGGCAAGAACGAAGCCGCTGCGCACGGCCCGTTGAGATCTCGTACGAGGTCGAGGTTCTGCCGCTGGAACGAGTCCGCGAACTTGCCTGCATCGTGGAGCGCGATCAGATAGACAATGAGCCGCGCGGCGCTGTCCGGCTCGATTCCGAGTGCTGCGCCAAGTTGCTCCTGAAGGATCGGATCGGAGCCGAGGAACGCCTTCGCGCACGCGGCCACGTCGAGATTGTGGTACGGGACGAGGTGTGCGTCATGCTCGCCCTCTGGCGACTTTGCCCAGTAGCGGTAGTAAGCGGTTCGGGATGCCATGCGGAGAGACTACAGAGCACGTCTCTGAAAGGTGGACATCTTGTGTCCAGACCAGTACCGGAATGCTGCTCGCTAAGATCGCTTGCCGGGTAGTCCCGTCAGCGGGCTGTCCGTGCTGCAAATAGCGCGTCCGTCGCAGCCGTTTGAGCAATGACGGTCGCTGCAGTGACTGCCTCGATTAGCTCTCGCCGCCGACCTGCTGGCGGACGCCGAGCGATTCGTCGGCGCGGTCCGCCAGCAGGTCGGCGGCGGCGCGCACGTCGCCCTCAGTGAGCGCGTCGTAGTCCGCCTCCGTCCGCGCGTTGAGGATTCCCCCGGTCGCCGGCTGGATCCGTCCCGTGCGGACGAAATGGTACGCGAATCGAGAGACGACGCCC
The DNA here is from genome assembly GCA_038744895.1 of Bacteroidota bacterium. GTDB lineage: Bacteria > Bacteroidota > Rhodothermia > Rhodothermales > Rubricoccaceae > Rubrivirga. The sequence continues at coordinate 7,510 of JBCDLV010000135.1, forward strand.
TTGTGCGTCGAGGGCGCCTCGCCGACCGTGGCGAGAACGGCTCTCGCGGCGTGGAAGCAGGCGTCGTACGCTCGGTTGACGGATGCGAGCGCCCGCCCGTCGTCCAGGAGATAGCGGGCGTCGTCGAGGTCCCGGTCAGCTCGCGCGAGCAGGGCGGCACTCATACGGGGACGCCTTCCGCTCGGACGCGGCGGAGGAACGGAGCGGGGGCGGCCTCGACCTCGGCCACCGTGCGCGGGTGGAACGAGACCAGCTCCCCGTGACGGAGGACGAGGTCGAGAGCGAGCGGTCCGAGTCGGCGGATCTCCGCCAGCGGGCGCACCTTCCCGCGTAGCACGACGAGGAGGTCGACGTCGGAGTCCTCGTGGGCATCGCCGCGGGCGTGCGACCCGTAAAGCACGACCCGCTCCAGCCGCGCGCCGTAGGTCTCGGCCAGGCGGGCCTTGGCCTCCGTGACGGCGGCGCGGACGGCGGGCGGTAGGTGGTCGGGGAGGGCCATGCCGCAAGGTAGGCCGCGGGCGTCCCCGCGCCCCGCTGGCGATCACGCCCGGCGAGGTGGTGGGCTCAACTCCCGACTGCCCCGCGCACGGCCTCGACGAACCGCTCGGCGTCCGCCAGCAGGTCGGCGGCGGCGCGGGTGTCCGTGACCGCGAGCGCGTCGTAGTCCGCCTTCTCGCGGATCTGCGCGGCGTGGGGGAGTGTCCGGGCGACCTCCGGCGAGATCCGCCCGGAGGCTACGAACTGGAAGGCAAATCGGTTGTGGACGCCGCTGTGCGTCTTGGGCTGTTCCCCCTCGTCCAGAAGCGCGGCTCGTGCCCCATGGAAGCAGGCGTAGTACGCGCGGTTGGTCGTCGTCTCGGCGTCGCCGTGCTCCAGAGCGATCCTGGCCGACTCCATCGCGCGGCCCGCCTTCTGGAAGAGAGCAGCCTGGAGGTCCGTCATAGCGCGACGCCTTCTGCCTGCACGCTCCCCATGAGAGGGCGCCGGAGGTCCGAGGCCTCTGCCACACTGTACGGCTGCATCGACACGTCCACCCCGTGAGAGAGCGAAAGCGCGAGGCGGATCGTGCTGATGGACTTTCCGTCTCGGTATGGCTCTACGTTCCCGTGTAACACGACGAGGAGGTCAATGTCGGAGTCTTCGCGGGCGTCGCCGCGCGCGTGGGAGCCGTAGAGCACGACCCGCTCCAG
>JBCDLV010000136.1:0-8673 GCA_038744895.1 Bacteroidota bacterium
ATCGACCCCACGTTCAGCGTGGCCAAGAGCTTCCTCTCGACCGTCGCTGGGCTGGCGGTCGCCGACGGCCTGATCGACCTCGACGACCTGGTGTGGCGGTCGCAGGCTCCCGTGACCGTCCTCGGTGCCGTCGGCCCGGACGCAGATCCCGCAGAGCTGGGCCGGCTCTCGACGCGCGACCTGTTCGAGGGCGCCCACAACCGGCAGGTCACGTGGGACCATCTGCTTCGCCAGACGAGTGCGTGGCGCGGCGAGCTCTGGGGCAAGCCCGACTGGGCCGACCGACCCGACCTCGACCCCTCGACCTGGCTCGACACGACGCGGGCCGCGCCGGGGACGGCCTGGGAATACAACGACACGCGCGTCAACGTGCTCGCGCTGGCGCTCCTCAACGTGTGGCGCCAGCCGCTCCCGGTCGTTCTCCGGGAGCGCATCATGGATCCGATCGGCGCCTCGCGGGCGTGGCGGTGGCACGGCTACCGCACTTCCTGGGTCCTCCTCGACGGGATGGCGGTGCAGTCCGTCAGCGGCGGGACGCACTGGGGCGGCGGCCTGTGGCTGACGGCCCACGATCAGGCTCGATTCGGCCTCCTCACCCTCCGGCGCGGTCGCTGGGGAGACCGCCAGCTGCTCCCCGACACGTGGTTCACGACGGCCCTCACTCCGACGCCGCAGAACGAGAGCTACGGCGTCATGAACTACTTCCTCTCCGCTGGCGAGCGTCCGCTCCTGCCCAGCGCGCCAGCGGGTGCCTTCGCACATCTCGGCGCCGGAACCAACATGGTCTACGTGGATCCGGGACACAACCTGGTGGTCGTGGCCCGGTGGATCGACCGGGACGTGCTCGATGAGTTCGTGCAGCGCGTCCTGGCTGCCGTGACGGCCTAGACCTCTGCCGAACCGCCAGCCGGGCGTCGTTCCCTGCTGGCGCGGCGATCGTGGGGGCTACTCACTCGTCGGCGCGATGTCGATGAGAAGGCCTACCTGGGGAGACCGGCCCATGCGGAGGACCTCTCGGGTCGAGTCCGCGATGTCATAGGTCAGCTCTCGCCCATCGTCGGAGGTCGTCCGCACCGTCCAGACACGATCTGACCGGCCAGCGACCTGTCGGGCCTCGACCGATACGAGGACCTGCTTGAGCGAGCCATCGAGGCCGACCGCTCGGATTGAGGTCCGGTACCCGTCTTCCAGCGGAAGCGTCCGGACGAGTTCGCCGACCCAGTTCTCGTCGAATGCAGGGCTGTCCAACTCGATGGTGCTGGTCTCGTTGGGCTCGACCGTCGATCCGGAGACCGTCCGCTCAAGACGGCCATCGGAAAACACGATCTCGACCCGGCTGCCTTGCCGCGTGATCGTCCGAGAGATCGGCCGAAGCGAGGGCCAGAAGGCGACGGATGAATCCCGGACCGTGACGCCCGCCGTCATCGACAACTCGGTCGTCACAACCAAGGTGGCCCTGCCAGCATCCTCGTCGACCGTAAGCTGTCGAGACGTGGTGCCAAAGTCCTGCTCTGTGGGCTCGACGATGCGTATCTGGTACCTCCGGTCGTAGCTCGTCAGACGTGAGACATCGAGAGGTGCTGTGCCAGGCTGGATCGAGGCGATGTCGCCAGCAGGTCCTAGTTGGTCTGCTGTAGCCGGTACAAGCGTGATGGTCACGCCTCGCCGCAACGCAAGGGTCGTCTGCACGAGCTCGCGTGTCTCGCCATCGACGAAGAACCGGCGGGCCAGATCCGAGGTGCTGACTTCCTGGCGGCCTCCAGATGTCCCGTGGCCCTCTTGGATCACCCAGGCCATGCGGCTCTCACCGTCGATTCCCGTCACGTTCTCTTCGCCCACGACCGTGAGGGTGACGTCTCGCACGCGGCTGATGGGAGAGAAGGTGGGAACGGTTGCCGTGTACCCGGCCTCGAGTGGCAGGGACCGCGCAATCAATAACATCGACGTGGGGTCGAAGGGGACTTCCGACAGGTCGATGTCGAACGACGACGTGCGCTGATCGCGCGTCCGGTGCTCCCCGCTCACGTTCGTTCCCGTGATGGCCATGCGCCCGCGTCCTGCGATGCCTCGGTCGTGTGCGATCACGAGCGGGGTGAGGTCTGGCCTATACACAGCCGAGTCGCGTGAGGTGAGGCCAGCCCGAGGCGCGTTGGCGTCGGTCAGAACGCCTACGGTACCGTCCGAGAGCGCCGTGACCGTCCGTGTCACGGAGCCGAGCAACTGGCCACCGGGGCCGCCGTCGTACACGGCCAGGACGTGGTCCTCGATAGGAACAGAGGCGAGATCCGGATGCCCAGGCGACAGGCGGACCGCGTCCTGTGCAGCGGCGGCGCTGGCGAGAGCGGCCACGAGTGCCGCGAGGACGGCGTTTGGCTTCGGGAGCATAGCGAGGAGTCGTGTTTACTATGGTCGTAGTAAAAATATACGACGGTCGTAGTATTGCCCAGTCGGGACTCTCCTTGCCCTGGACGCGTCTCCGATGGGCATCCCGGCGCTCGCTTCGCCAGCGGGGTGTGGCGTCCAAACGCGAGTGGCTACGCCTCGCCGAGGAGTCCGGCCTGCCTCGCGGCCTCGGCGAGGGTCTCTCGTTGCTCCGCAGTCAGTGAGCGCGGGACCGTCACGTGGACCTCTACGAACAGGTCTCCCTTCCGCGTGGATGTTTCGACGCCTTGCCCTCGCAAGCGGAGCCGCTCGCCGGGTTGCGTGCCGGCTGGAATGGTCACGCGGATCGTGTGTCCGTACGCGCTGGTGATGGACCGCGTGGTCCCGAGGATGGCCTCGATCGCGGAGACCGTCTCGACGATGTGCAAGTTCTCGCCCTCGCGCCGAAACCGGCTGGACGGCTCGATCCGGAATGTCACGAACAAGTCGCCTCGTGCCCCGCTGGCGAAAGTAGGCCCTCGCCCGCGGACTCGGATCTTTAGGCCGGAGCGGACGCCTTTGGGCACGGTCAGGCGAATCGTTTCCTCGGCACTCACCCGGACCTCCGTGGAGCCACCCCGCAACGCCTGGTCGAACGTCAGGCGAACCTGGGCCTCGGCGTTGTCGCTCACCCCCCGCGAGACATCCTCCCCGAAGAGAAGCGACGCCAGCGGGTCGGGCCGGCCCTTCGAGAACATGCCAGGCCCTACCCACGATGCGTCTCGCTGGTCGGCGGTGAGCAGCCGGGCGTTGTCGTAGACCTGCCGTCGGTACGTGTTCGAGAGGATGTGATAGGCCCGCTGGATCAGCTTGAACCGCTCCTCTGCTCCTGGATCGTCGGGGTGGTGGTCGGGGTGAGAAGCACGCGCAAGCGTCCGGTAGGCCTGCTTGATCTCCGCTGGCGATGCCGTGTCGGGCACCCCGAGGAGTTGGTAGTAGTCGGTACCTTGGGCCATAACGTGAGCGAGGTCCGCCGCTCCGTCAGGAGATGGGGAGCAAGGACCGGGGATTTCCCCACTCACAGACCATGCCATGAGTTTCGAGTTGCCGGAATGACACCTCCTTTACGGACGATCCGTAGGCTCCTCGTGGCCAACCGTGGCGAGATCGCCGTCCGCGTCATGCGCACATGCCGTGACCGAGGCATCGAGACCGTCGCCATCTGCTCTGCAGCCGACCGCGACGCTCTCCACGTCCGCCTGGCGGATCACGTGGTGGAGATCGGGCCTGCGCCATCGGCGGAGTCTTACCTCCTGGCCGAGCGCGTGCTCGACGCCGCGCGGCAGATGGGCGCCGATGCCATCCACCCGGGCTACGGATTCCTGTCCGAGAACGCGGACTTCGCGCAGGCCGTCGCCGATGCCGGGATCCTCTGGGTCGGGCCTCCGCCGGCGGCGATCTCGGCGATGGGCGACAAGACCGAGGCCCGAAAGCTGATGGCCGAGGCTGCCGTCCCGATGGCGCCTGGAACGCCAGATGCTATCGACGATGCGGCCGAAGCCGAGGCCGTGGCGGGTGAGATCGGCTACCCGGTCCTCGTCAAGGCAGCCGCTGGCGGCGGCGGAAAAGGCATGCGCGTGGTCGAGCGGTCGGAGGACTTCGCAGGCGCGTTCGACCGTGCCCGGAGCGAGGCGCAATCGGCATTCGGCGACGGGCGCGTGTACGTCGAGAAGTACCTCGTGGGCCCTCGGCACGTCGAAATTCAGGTTCTCGCAGACGCCCACGGTACCATCGTGCACCTGTTCGAGCGTGAGTGCTCGATCCAGAGGCGGCATCAGAAGGTGATCGAGGAGGCCCCCTCTGCCGTCCTCGACGACGCCCTGCGCCAGCGGATGGGCGAGGCCGCCGTCCAGGCCGCCCGCGCGTGCGACTACGTCGGAGCGGGTACCGTCGAGTTCCTGCTGGACGCCGACCGCAACTTCTACTTCCTGGAGATGAATACGCGCCTCCAGGTCGAGCACCCGGTGACTGAGTTGGTGACGGGCTTGGACCTGGTGGCCGAGCAACTGCGCATCGCTGAGGGGGAGCCGCTCGGATATGGCCAGGACGATCTCCGCCTATGGGGGCACGCGGTCGAGTGCCGCGTCTATGCTGAGGACGTGCCTGCGGGTTTTCTGCCCGCGCCCGGTCCTCTGCTCCGGCATCGCCCCGCCAGCGGGCCCGGCGTTCGCGTCGACTCCGGGGTTGAGGAAGGAGACGAGATCCCCGTCCACTACGACCCGATGATCGCCAAGCTGTGCACCTGGGGGCGCTCGCGTGCAGACGCGATTGCCCGGATGCGACGCGCCCTCGACGAGTATGATGTCGCTGGTGTCCACACGACCATCCCATTCTGCCGGTACGTCATGGACCATCCCGCCTTTACGTCGGGACAGTTCGATACTGGCTTTGTATCGACCCACTTTGACGCCGACCTGCTGGCGCCTTCGACAGATGCCGAGACGGTCTCGGCACTTGCGGCGGGGCTCGCTCGTTTCGAGTCACCCGCTGGCGGAGGCGTTGGGAACGAGACCGCGTCCCCAGGGGTCACAACGCGCGCCGCCAGCCGGTGGACGCGCCGCCGAACCGTCTAACCCATGTCCCTCACGAAGACCCAACTCACCGAGGTGCGCGACCGCTTCGTGGCGTTCCTGAAGGAGCGAGGCCAGCGGCAGACGCGAGAGCGCATCGCGGTCCTCGACGCCCTGTACGCCACCGGTGACCACGTCGACGCCGACACCTTATATATGCGCCTCCGCGCCAGCGGGGTCAGCGTGAGCCGGGCGACGGTCTACAACACGCTCGACGTGCTGATGGAGTGCGACCTCGCCGTGCGGCACCAGTTCGGGCAGCAGCAGGCCAAGTACGAGCGTGCCTATGCCTACTGGCAGCACGACCATCTGATCTGCGAGGAGTGTGGTGAGATCTTCGAGTTCTGCGACCCGCGCCTTCAGGCGATCCAGGAAACGGTCGCCGAGATTTACGGCTTCGAAGTCGCGCGCCACGCCCTCACGGTCTACGGCCGCTGTCGCCGCAACGGCTGCGCCTCGAAGGGAGAGGTCGCCCACGCATGACGATCACGGTCGTCGACGCATTCGCCGCAGGTCCCTTCGTGGGAAACCCGGCTGCTGTCTGCCTGCTCGACGCCCCGGCGCCGGAGGCCTGGATGCGCGCGCTCGCCCGGGAGATGAACCTGTCCGAGACGGCGTTCCTCACCCCCGGTGCCGACGGAGCGTATGGCCTACGCTGGCTCACGCCGGACGTTGAGGTCGACCTGTGCGGCCACGCAACGCTCGCCAGCGCCCACGTCCTCTACGAATCTGGACAGCTGGCGCAGGACGTGCCTGCTCGGTTCGACACGAAAAGCGGTCGCCTGACCGTCCGCCGCTCCGCGGATGCGACATACGTCATGGACTTCCCGGCGACGCCGCCGACTGACGCCAGCGCGCCAGCGGTCTTCTCCGATGCGTTCGCCGTCCAGCCTCAGTGGGTCGGGCGCACGGTCTTCGACCTGTTCGTCGTGCTCGACCATGCCGAGTCCGTGCGCCAGCTGGCGCCGGACCTCGGCGCGCTCGCCCGCCTGGACGCTCGCGGCGTCATCGTGACGGCCCCCGCTGGCGATGCGGAGGACATCGACGTGGTATCTCGATTCTTTGCGCCGGCCGCCGGCGTGCCCGAGGATCCCGTGACCGGCTCCGCCCACTGCGCCATCGGCCCATACTGGGCGCGCCGTCTGGGGCGCGATCGCCTATCCTGCCATCAGGCGTCTGCCCGGGGGGGGCACGTCGACGTCCACGTTCAGGGAGACCGTGTCGAGCTCACGGGCACGGCCGTCACCATTTATCACGCCACGCTCACGCCAGCGGCGACGCCTCCCTCCGGTCGTGGCTGAGACCGTCCTCATGACGCCGGAGCGTGTCCACCGTACGCTGACGCGCCTCGCCTACGAGGTCATCGAGCGCAACCGGGGAGTGGCGGGCCTCCTGGTGTTCGGGCTGAAGCAGCGCGGTGCATCACTGGCCGACCGTCTCGCGGATGCTTTGGAGCTTGCCTCTGGAGAGCCGGTTCCGCGCTACCCACTCCCCATCGCAGGTTTCCGCGACGACCGAGGCGGCGATCCTATGCCCGTTCCGGCAGATGCTCCCCGTGCTGAAGGCCGCGATGTCCTGCTCGTGGACGATGTCATCTTCACGGGGCGCTCGGCGCGTGCCGCTCTCGATGCCGTCCTTCAGTACGGCCGGCCGCGCTCGATCCAGCTGGCGGTCCTCATCGACCGAGGCCACCGGGAGGTACCTGTCCACCCGGACTTCGTAGGTCGCCGAGTCCCGACCAAGCACGCTGAGCGGGTCGCGGTCGATATCGACGGCCCGTCCGTCCACCTTCTGGACTAACGAGAGCTGGTCGATCTCCTGAGCCGCGGGCGTGCGGAGTGCGCTCAGGTGTCGCTTCCGTCAGTGTAGATCCGGACCTCTTGCCCTGGGTTCAGACGGTCGCCCCTGCTAGGCTCCTGCCGAGACACCTCGCCAGCGGTGGCCCGTGGTGAGTCCACCCACAGCTCGGCATCGCGGATCCGCTGGCGCGCTTCCTCGACGGACAGACCGACGACATCCGGGACCGTCACTTCACGGCCATTCTCGATGCCGGGACTGATCCACAGGGTGACCCGCGTCCCGATGGGAACTTGCGTGCCTTCCTCCGGGCTCTGGCGGGTTACGGTGTTCTCGTACGGTGTCCGCGTAGTATCGAGCTCGACCCGGTCCACGACAAGCCTGCGGTCCCCGATGGACTCTCTCGCTTTGCTCTCGGACAGAGAACGCACCCCAGGCACTACGACAAGCTCCTTCGGGCTGACGTTGACGTAGTAGTAAATCCGCCGGCCTGGCTTTACGGTCGTCCCCGCCGCAGGACTTTGGTCTACGACCAGGTCTGCCTCGACATTCGGATTGTAAGGCTGCTCCTCGTATTGACCTTCGAGCCCGGCGACCCGGAGAGCGCTCTCGGCGTCATCAGGCGATAACTCGCGTACATCCGGTACAGCGACCGATGCGTCGTGACGCGTCCAGATCGGCATGACCGAGAAGTTGAACAGCAGGCCGAACGCGATGATGCCCAGGGCGATGGCGATCAGACCAAACCAGAATGCTCGGTCGGTGAGAAGGGCACGGAAACCGCCGCGCTCAGAACGCGCCATGACCACACAGGGTGAGAGAGGTCGTCAGGACCATCCTGCGACACGGCCAAAGATACAGGGCCGTGCAGAAGAGGTAACCCTCACGGTGGTCTCACCTCCTCTCCACCATCTGTCCATAGACACCCCGGTCGGGCCAGGCTATCATGGGTGCCGCTGCCAACGGGAGGTCCGACAGGATCCACCTGGGGTGGCACTGTTCTCTGCCGTATGAGGCAATGGCCTAGGCGCGCCACGGCTTGCGAGAAAGGGACGTTTCCCAACCCGCAACCGCCAGCGGGTCCGAAGCCACCTACGCCCAAGTGACTCCTTCACGGAGACAAGAGGCTCACCCTCCAGCCGAGGTCGGTACATAGGCCGATAGGTAAGAGACGGTGAAGCACTTGACGTCACGGTGCGCGCCTCGTAGTTTGGCAGGACGCCCAGGGGCCAAGGCCAGCTTCGCTGACCGAAAGCCACTGACCGTTCATTGAGAGATTGGAAGCATAGCGAGCCCTCGTCGGTCGCTTCCTGTTGGCTCTGCCAACAGGAGTGGACAGACGAGAATCAAGTCAACCCGGATCTCTACGGAGATCCAAACACAAGCTCAACAGCAGGCGATACCGGAGACGGTATCGCAAACTCGATCCCTGACGAGAGCTTCGGCTCTCATAGGAGATCACTCTCTACTACGGAGAGTTTGATCCTGGCTCAGGACGAACGCTGGCGGCGGGCTTAACACATGCAAGTCGAACGAGAAGCTCAGTGCTTGCACTGGGTGGAAAGTGGCGCACGGGTGAGTAACGCGTAGGCAATCTGCCCTCAGCTGGGGGATAACCACGGGAAACCGTGGCTAATACCACATAATGTCGATAGACCGCATGGTCCATCGATCAAAGCTCAGGCGGCTGAGGATGAGCCTGCGTCGGATTAGCTAGTTGGTGGAGTAACAGCCCACCAAGGCAACGATCCGTAGCGGGTCTGAGAGGATGATCCGCCACACTGGCACTGAGACACGGGCCAGACTCCTACGGGAGGCAGCAGTGAGGAATATTGCGCAATGGAGGAAACTCTGACGCAGCCACGCCGCGTGCAGGAAGACACCC
>JBCDLV010000137.1:0-8631 GCA_038744895.1 Bacteroidota bacterium
AGACCCAACCAGCCTGCGCCGTACTGGAAGCCCGTCAGCGGGCCCCGCCAGCGCGGCAAAGACTTGAAAGCGCTGACTACGCGCGTAGACGCCTGGACTGTAGCGCCTCTCGGACCCGGGTTCGACTCCCGGCATCTCCACCATCCGACTCAGCGGCCGATCCTTCGGGGTCGGCCGCTGTCGTTTGCGATCGCCAGCAGGCCCAGCCCCGGTGGCCTACGAGCACGCGAGGCCGTAGTCACCGACCGCCGCGACCGGACACGCGGCGCGGCACATCCTGCTGGCAGTGACGCTCTGCTCCGCACCCGCTGGCGTAGAAACCTGAGATCGTGCTTGCGCGGGCACACGCGGAGTGATAACGTTTGCAGTGAACTCGAGGCGGCCCTGCCGCCCCACCGATGAGTCCCATCCGCTGGGGGATCGTCGGGACCGGCGGCATCGCCGGCGCCTTCGCACGAGACCTCCCCCACGCACCCCACGCCCGGCTGGCGGCCGTCGGCTCCCGCGCCGACGCCAGCGCACGCCGCTTTGCCCAGGTGCACGGCGCCGGCCGAGCCCACGGCAGCTACGCCGCACTCGTCGAGGATCCCGAGGTCGACGCCGTCTACGTCGCCACGCCGCACACCCTCCACCTGGAGAACGCCACAGACGCGTTGCGCGCAGGCAAGGCCGTCCTCTGCGAGAAACCGCTGACCGTGACGCCCGACGAGGCACGCCAGCTGGTCGCCGTCGCCGAGGACAGCGGCGGCTACCTCGCCGAGGCCATGTGGACGCACTTCCTGCCGGCCGTCCGGACAGCACTCCGATGGGTCGAGGAGGGCCGCATCGGAACGATCCACCGCGTCCAGGCCGACTTTGGCTACAACCACGGGTACGATCCGGAGAGCCGTCTCTACGCACCCCAGCTGGCGGGCGGTGTGCTGCTGGACATGGGCGTCTACCCGATTGCCCTCATCTGGCGCTTCCTCCAGCGACACCCCGACGAGATCACTGCCAAGGCGCATCGCGCGGCCACCGGGGTCGAAGACGAAGTCGTCGCCCGGTTCGACTACGCCGACGGAGTGACTGCCACGCTCTCAGCGTCCTTCCGTGGGCGGCTCTCGAACGATGCCTGGATCGTCGGCGACGAAGGCTCGATCCACATCCCGGCCTTCTTCCACGCCCGCACCTGCACGCTCTTCCGAGGCGACGTGGCCGTCGACACCTTCGACGACCAGCGCGCAGGCGGTGGCTACGAGTACGAGATCGAAGCCGCCTCCACAGACATTCTCGCCAGACGACAGCAGTCCGCGATCGTGCCGTGGGAGGCGAGCCTCGCCTTCCAGGACCACATGAGCACCGTGTTCACCCTCATCGGCGGATCCCCCGCACTCCCATGACCCTCACCTCGACCTACGCCGACCTCGGCTTCGCTGTCTCCGACGGTCCCATCCTCCCTCCTGACCTGGTGGCCGAAGGGGTCGCAGGGATGGAGGCGGTCCGGGCGGGCGACTACGACACCGGCACTCCGCCGCCGCCGTCGCCCTGGAATCCGGGAGACTCGGACGATGTGCTGTGCAAGATCGAACTGCCGCAGCAGGCCAGCACGGCGCTGCAACGCGTCGTGTCGGACTCGAACCTGGGCGCGTTCATCGCTGAGGCCACCGGGGCCGAAGCGGTTCAGGTGTGGTGGGTCCAGCTCCTGATGAAGCCGTCGACCCAGACGCCCAGCGCGACCTCGGTCGGGTGGCACCAGGACTACCTCTACTGGCGCAACAACTGGGAATCTGCCGACGGCCTCCTCACCGCGTGGGTCGCCCTGAGCGACGTCACGCCCGACTCCGGACCCATGTCGTTCGTCCCGGGCTCGCACCGCTGGGGCCTCGTCGAAGGCGGCGACTTCTTCGGCCAGGACAACGACAGCCTACGCGACGGCATCGAGGTCCCCGAGGGCGAGGCCTGGACCGAGGTCCCCGGCCCGCTCCCTCCCGGCGGCGTGAGCCTCCACCACAGCCTCACCTTCCACGGCAGCAGCCTCAACACCTCCGGGCGCCCGCGGCGCAGCCTCGCCGTCCACATTCGCACCGACCAGGCCACCCCGCTGGCGAAGACCGGCCTCACCACGCACCTGGACAACCCCACCCTCAACCCCGTCATCTACGGCCATGCAGATCGCCTCCGCTGAGCCTCGCGCTCAATACGACACCGACGGCTACACCATCTACCGAGACGTCCTGCCCCGCGACCTCGTCGCCGAGGCTGCCGGTCACGTTACGTGGATGCTGGAGCGCAACCCGGACACCCGCCCGGAGCACCTGAGCAACCACCTCATGGCGGACGATCCGTTCTGGCTCCGCCTGATCTCGGACGACCGTCTCCTGGACGTCGCCCAGGAATATGTCGGGCCGGACATCGCGCTCTTTGCGTCGCACTACATCGCCAAGCCGCCCTACGACGGGAAGCAGGTTCTGTGGCACCAGGACGGTTCCTACTGGCCCCTCGAACCGATGGAGGTCGTCACGCTGTGGCTCGCCGCCGACGACACGGACGCCGAGAACGGCTGTCTCCGCATCCTGCCAGGCACGCAGAACGAGCGCCTTCTCAGCTGGGAGGAGCTCGAAAAAAGCACGGACGACAGCGACGTGCTCGGCTCGGGGATGCGTCCCGAGGACGTAGACGAGGACGCTGCAATCGATCTGGAGATGGCCGCGGGTGACGTGGAAGTCCACCACCCGAACGTGATCCACGGCTCGAACGCGAACACCTCGCCCCGCTGGCGCCGAGGCCTGACGATCCGCTACATCCCAGCATCTACGCGCATCGTAACCGACGGGACCTGGATCAGTGCGTACATGCTCCGCGGCGAGCCATCGCCAGGCGTCAACCGCTACCAGCCGTTCCCGACGTACCGCGACGACGGCACGCAGATGCCCTTCGCCGACGCCGACGGCTGGAACGCCAAGGCCGAGGCGCTCAACCAGCGCTACGCCAGCGAGATCGACACCGGCGCATGAGCAACGTCGAGACGATCCACGTCGTCCACCACTGCCACACCGACATCGGATACACGCACGACCCGCCCGTCGTGTGGGACCTCCAGGATCGATTCATCCAAGAGGCCGTCGACCTGGCAGAACGCGACGTGGGTCTCGATGCTGACCACGCGTTTCGCTGGACCGTCGAGACCACGGAGTCGCTTCGGCGATGGCTCGCGCACGCCTCGGCAGCCGACATCGACCGGTTCTGCCAGGTGGAGCGAGCCGGGCGGATCGAGGTCACCGGCCTTCCGCTCAACCTGACGCCCCTCACCGACGCGGACCAGCTGGCGGAGGCGCTGCAAGGCCTGAGGACGCTGCGCCAGCAGCACGGCCTGACCATCCGCCACGCCATGAACTGTGACGTGAATGGACAGGCCTGGCCCGTCGCAGACCTCCTCCTGGACGCGGGCATTCGGTCGCTGTCGATGGCGATCAACTCTCACATGGGCGGTACGCCGCCACGACCGGACCTCTTCTGGTGGGAGGCCCCGAGCGGCCGTCGTCTGCTCACGCTCGGCGGGTTCCACTACATGTGGGGCTGGCGGTTCGGCATCGGGCGGAGCGCGGAGAGCCTACGCGACGAGTGGTGGCCTCGCGTCGATGCCCACCTGGACGCGATCGGCTACGGGCTTCGGTCGCTGCTGCTCCAGACGACGCACCCCTTCGGGGACAATGGGACCGGAGACCCCAACCTCAGTGCATGGATCGAGGCCTGGAATACCGCTGGCGGACGCCCACGGATTCTCCTCTCGACCCCGTCCGAGTGGGTCGATGCGGTTCTCGCCGAGGAGGCAGACCTGCCGGTTCGCCGGGGCGAGTGGACCGACTTCTGGAACTTCGGCGCCGGGTCGAGCGCGCGCGAGGTGCGTGTCAACCGCGCCAGCCGCGACCGCCTCCGCACGGCCGACGCGCTGGTTGCGGCTGTCGGCGACGAGGCCGCTCACCGGTCGATGAGTCGTTACCGCGATGCCGCCTGGCGCGCGCTCCACCTGTTCGACGAGCACACGTGGGGCGTCGATACCAGCATCTCGGCGCCGCACGGCGAGGACACGACGGCGCAGTGGATGCACAAGGCGCACACGGCATGGGAGGCGCGGAGCCTCAGCCTGATGCTTCAGCGCGATGCGCTGGCCGCGCTCGCTGCCCGCGTGCCTCGGCCGGATCCGTCGAGCGCCAGCGGGGCATCGGAGGCGGAGGACGGGTTCAGCCCTGGCGACGGCGTCCGCGCCGACGACGTGCAACAGATCGTCGTGGTGAACCCGCTTTCGACGCCCATCGCCGCCAGCGGGCCAATCGCGCACCACGTCCTCCACGCACGCGGCACGCCGGAGGACCAGACAGCAGGCCGGCACTTCCAGGACCACGGCTCGGCGCGCGACGGTCTCCGCGACCACCTCGATGCCACCAAGGGGGGGGCCACCCAGGTGCTCCTGCCTACGGAGGTTCCGGCGTTCGGCTACGCTGTCGTCCCGCGGGCGCAGATCGTCCCGCTGGCGAAGGACCTGCACGAAAGCGAGGAGGCCGAGGTCGAAGCCGAGGGGTTCCGGCTGTCGTTCGACCTGGAGCGAGGCGGTATCACATCGCTCGTCCATGACGGACACGAGTGGGTGGACCCGGACGCGGACTGGACGCTGGGCGGCTTCATCCACGAAGAGGTCGACGACCGCAACCACGACTGGGCCCGACGGCGCCTCTTCGAGCCAACGTGGAACTCGGAAGAGGTCGAGCTCCCGTCGGGCTGGCAGCCAGACTGGCCGGCGCGCCGGCGAGGTGCCGAGGTCGCAGCCCACCGCGTCTTCCACACGCCACTGGGCGTCACGATCGTCCAGCACCTCCGCGCCCCAGACACCGACGGGCTCATCCGCCAGCGGGTGGATGTCCGCCGCGGCCACGTCGCCGTCGAGACTGCCTGGGAGATGACGACGGAGACGCATCCGGAAGCCACCTACCTGGCCTTCCCGCTGGCGCTCCCCGGGGCGACGGCACGATGGGACGGCGGCGGCCTACCGGTCGAGATGGAGGCAGATCAACTCCCGGACGCCTGTCGAGATTTCGCGACCGTCCAGCGCTGGGTGGACCTGGAGGGGCATGGCCGAGGCATCACGCTCGCCACGCCCGACGCGCCGCTGGTACAGCTCGGCGGGTTCACGTTTGCCAAGCACATCGAGACGGCGACCCTCGACCAGGCCCACGTTCTGGGGTGGCCGACCAACACCTACTGGGAGACCAACTTCCGCGCGAGCCAGCCCGGGCGCGTCGTAGCGAGGTATCGGCTGGCGCCGTACCGCGGCGCGTTCGACGAGCAGCGCGCGCACCGTGTCGGCATCGAAGCATCCCACGCGGCACCGCTGGTACAGCACCTCGGCGAGCCGACTCATCCCGACCCATTCCCGGACCCCTCCGCGTCGCTTCTTCGGTTCCCAGGGTGGGACAGCGGTGCCTCACCGGTGCTCACGCTCCACGTACAGCCCGGACCGGAGGCCGGCACACTCGACATCCGCCTGCTCAACGCGAGCGACACGGAGACCACCACGGAGATCGCGTCGGGAGCCCTCCGGATCTTAGCGGCCCACGCCACCGACCTCTTCGGCACCGAGGAGGCCCCGCTGGCGGTCCGCGACGGATCTGTCGAGGTCACCATCGACGCCCGGCGTCTCGCCCACCTCAGGCTCCGCGTTTGATGGCTAAGAACCTGTCCGCTGGCGCAATGGGGTTCGCCAGCGGGGAGGCTGCAGAGGACGGCTGCGGAGGAGCGCCCTACTCGTTGCGGAGGGCCTCGTCAACGGCCCGCACCTCGGCGAGAGCGCGCGCCGTGTCCTCGGCCGAGTAGCCGGACCACAGGACGGTGTCGCCGTCCATGAGGTACTGGCGGTAGATCGAGACGCGGTACGGACGTTCGTCCTCGGGCACAGCATCCTCCGTTCCGCGCCGGTGCAAGCCGTAGCGGTAGATGCCATTCGAGACGAGCAGGAGATAGCGCTGTCCCGGCACGAGGGCCGCGTCGCGGTCCCCACGACGCCGGACGATGAGGGTATCGGCAGCCGCCTGGCCTTTGTGCGTCTGAACGACACGGACCAGGGCGCCTCCGTCATAGCCATCGGCGGTGTCCTCGACAGGGGCGACCACGTCGGCCGTGATGACCAAGTCCGCCAGCAGGGACTGCTCGGCGAGGGGCCGCTCGTTGGCGGTGATGGCGTGGAGCACGTCGACGCCGCTCTCGGCGAGGCGGATCACGTCTTCGGCCGTGATCCCGTTGGCCACCAGGAAGAACGCGAACAGCTCGGCCCGGTCGGCATGCTCGTCACGCGACGCGTCGGGCTCGGTCTGGCGAAAGGCCGTGAAGAGGGCCTCGCGGAGGATGAGGGCATCGTCCTGGAGGTTGAGGCTGCCCAGGAAGGACGCCCGCAGGCCAGCATTTCCCGGCTGCGCCGAGGCCGCCGTCGCGAGGACGAGGACGAGAAGAAGGCACCTCATCGCGTATTCGGGATCACGAGTTGAACCAGATCGCCCGGCGCCACAGACTCCCGCTGGCGCAGGACCTCGGCCTCGGACCCGATGGTCTCCATCTCGAACAGGAGGTCCGTGGGTCCGCCGACGAAGAGGCGCCCCGGCAACGTGAACGTGCGCTCGCGACCTGCGGAGAGACGACCGAGGCGAATACGCTGGCCCTGACCGGTGACGAAGACCTCCATCGCCAGCCAGTTTCGGTTTCGGACTTCGAGCGAGGCCGTCGGCCCCTCGTCGATCTCTGCGTCCGGGCCGGTCGTGGCGCAGCCGGCCAGAAGCAGGAGCAGGGCGGGAAGGGCGAGTCGTTTCATGGATAGCCGGGGTGCCACATCCGACGATACGGTGTGGGCTGGCGCCATCACAACCGCGCCTTGCCGCGGTCGAGGGATAGAGCGTGCAGGGGTTAAGATCACAGTTGCACCGTTCCTGCTGGCGACCGATGCCCCGTCCGGCTCACGGCGACCACTTCGAGTCGACGCAAGGCGCTATCCGTCTGGGTGACGCTCGGCAGGAACGCCGCCGGCCCAGAAGATCCGCCGACGAATACGCGGGACCGGTCCGGAAGCCGCTGAAACACCTCGTAATGGTGAACCGGCTCCGCCGGCGCGTCCCACACCAGGCCGATGGCCAGCGCCCCATCCGGTCGCTGGGCCCGGCGCTCGACGCGCACATTGTGAGGCGCACGAGTCCGCTCCGGCCCGACGTCGAGCGCCAGCCGGCCCACGTTGAGAGACACGGCCGGCTCTCCCCCTGCGATGACGGACAGCGCAATCAAGCGCCGACCTGCGAAGGCCGCCAGCGGGGCTCGCGTCTCGCGCCAGGCGTTGACCGATCGGAGCGGAATCTGCTCGACGGCCTCCGGTGCGTCCGCGAAGGTGAGGCCGATAGCGAATGGGGTCTCGGCAGCGGCACGGTAGGCCACGCGGAGAGCGGCCTCCGCGGGGATCACAAGGTCTGCCGCGAACAGCCGCACGTGCGCTCCGGCACCCGCCTCCACGTCGATCGCCAGGGAGGCGCCGCCCTGATAAGCGACCTCGTGATCGAGCGACACGTTGGTCCGGTCGGGATCGCCCTCGACCCACCAGCGCCACGTCGGCTGGCGGTCCTGGAGCCCGTGCTGGCTCCACCCCTGCGCTCGCCACGTCCGTGTCGAGAGGTCGGCTCCGTTGACGAAGTAGCCACGGCCCTGTCCGGAGCCGAAGTGCGTCAGGAACGGAAGCGTCGTGATGGCTGCCGCTGGCGGGACGTAGCGCGCGACGCCGCCCCAGCCTTCGTCATCCTGGCCCGGGTTGCCATCAGCCCCCACCCACAGCTCGCGCTCGCGCTGGTCAGCGTTCTCCTCGTCCTGCCAGAGGGTCTCATCCGGCCGGAACAACGCCAGCGATACCCCGGAAGGGTCCTGATCGGGAAACAAAACGGGAGCCAGCCGCGACAGTCCCGCTGTGCCCCGGGCCTGGTAGTCCACGCCCGCGAAAAGGTCGCCCGGGTCCCGACCGAGCGTCCGCGCGCGTTCCCCGCTGGCGCGCAGATCATCGGCCGTCCAGCCGAAGTCGAGGAACATCGTACGTGACACTTCGCGGGTCGGCTGTTGGAAGAAGGCATCGTTCTGGTCGTTGAGTGCCTCCTGCCAGACGACCTCGCCGCTCTCGGTCATCGCGTCGTACCACTCCACGTGGAGGTCGGCGGCCGTCACCGCAGCTGCGATCTCCACGAAGGCGCGGGCTGTTTCAGCGTTAGCCCCTTCGGTTTCCTGATTGATGAACCACCCGTCGAAGCCGTAGTACCGAGCGACCGCGACCATGGCTTCAGCCGCCGGATAGGTGCCGTCGTCTCGGCGCTCGACGAACTGCTCCACCCACTCCAGCCGCCCGCCGTAGACCGTAGGCGGGAAGAAGATGGTGCCGAGCACCTGCACGCCGTTCCGGTGGGCCGCGTCGACCACGCCAGCGGCGGGCGCGAGGATCAGCCCCTCGCCAGCGGAGCCGCCCCAGTAGACGAGGGTCTCGACGTACGGCCAGTAGGTGAACGCGTAGGCGCGCAGGCCCAGGTGCCCCTGGGAAGGCGTTCCGCTGGTCGGCGCGAAGGACGAGAGCGCGTGGACCCCGCG
>JBCDLV010000138.1:0-8602 GCA_038744895.1 Bacteroidota bacterium
CTGGCGGCGGCGGCGGTCACGCTGGCGCTCCTGCTCAGGCCGGAGTCTGCCGGTCCCAACTTGCCCCTCTGGTTCGTCGCGCTCGCCATCGCGCGAGACGCCCTGCTTGCCCTGGGGGGGCTCGTTCAGTCGAGGCGGCTCGGGCGGTTCACGTCGTCGCTGTGGAGCGGGAAGGTCGCGGTGGCGGCGCTCGCGATCACCGTCATTGCAGCACTCTTGCGAGCTCCCACTGCCGTCATGGAAGCCCTCGTCGGGTTCACCGCCGCCGTCATGGCCTACTCCATCATCAAGTACGGCGTCCGCTTCCGCGCGATCATGCGATACGGCCTGGCGGCCCTCGAAGACGACGGCTCGACCTTGCGCCCGCAGCACCGCGTCGTGGGTCGGGGCGCCAGCTGAGTCGCGCTCTCTTCTCGCCTGCCCTGGATCTCGCAACCGCTCTGCCGGTACCGAGCGTTCCGAGTCCGCATCCATAGACCGCACGCCTCATGGCCCTGTTTGGGTTCAAACGAAACAAAGAAGAGCAGGCCTCGCTGGAGGCGGGCCTCGAGAAAACCCGATCCGGCCTCTTCGGCAAGATCAGCCGCGCTGTTGCTGGCAAAGACGCCGTCGACGACGAGGTCCTGGACGATCTCGAAGAGGTCCTGGTCACGAGCGATGTCGGCGTGGCGACGACCGTCGAGATCATCCGCCGAATCGAGGAGCGCGTTGCGCGCGACAAGTACGTCTCGACGAAAGAGCTCCAGGCTCTCATGCGGGCTGAGATCGCGGACCTTCTCCTCTCGAACGCCTCCGAGCGCCCGGCCGACTTCGACGCGCCACTCCCGCGCCAGCCGCACGTCGTCATGGTGGTCGGCGTCAACGGTGTTGGCAAGACGACCTCGATCGGGAAGATCGCGTACCGCTACCGACAGGCTGGAAAGAGCGTGCTCCTCGGAGCCGCAGACACGTTCCGCGCGGCGGCGACCGAGCAGCTCGACGTGTGGGCAGAGCGGGCTGGCGTGGAGATCGTCAAGCAGTACCAGGGCGCCGACCCGGCGGCGGTCGCGTTCGACACGCTGGCCGCGGCGACGGCTCGCCAGTCTGAGGTGGTCCTGATCGATACTGCGGGGCGCCTGCACAACCAGGTCGGCCTGATGGACGAGCTCGCCAAGGTGCGCCGGGTGATGGACCGGCAAGTGGCCGGGGCCCCGCACGAGGTGCTCCTCGTCCTCGACGCGTCGACGGGCCAGAACGCGATGCGCCAGGCCGAGGCCTTCACCGAAGCCGTCGACGTGACGGGTCTCGTGCTGACCAAGCTGGACGGGACCGCCAAGGGGGGCATCGTCATTGGCATTTCCAACGAGTTCCAGATCCCCGTTAAATACATCGGTGTCGGAGAGGGCGTCGAGGACCTCCAGGTCTTCGACCGCGCGGCGTTCGTCGCAGCCCTCTTCGGCGATGCGTCCTAGTTGCTCGGTCTGCGTGTGTGCCGCCCGCCCCCTCCCGGGGACGGTTCGCGGGGCTCACCGGACGGTTCGATCACTGGGCGCATGAAAGCGCTCCCGCCGCTATCATCTTAGCTATCGCGGCTGTGCCGCATCTACCTCACCTGCGACCCCTGGCCGAGCCTATGCGCGCTCGCTACTCCCCAGCCCATGCCTTGCCCCGAGGCCTCTGGGTTGTCTGTAGTCTCCTCGTTCTGCTGGCGGTGGCGCCGGCGATGGCCCAGGCGGCCTACGCGCCGGCCTTCGATGTCGAGCTCGTGACCCGCCGCGCCGAGACCCAGAGCGGCCCCACGTCGGTGCTGGATGTGTACACGGCGGTCCCGAACTCCAGCCTTCGGTTCCTGGCACGCCAGGGCGGGTTTGAGGCGACCTACGCGGTAACGGTCCAAGTCTATGCGCTCAACGACCAGGGGCAGCAGCAGGGCCTCGTCGTCAGCCGCACGTTCGAGCGCGACGTCGCCGTCGTGGAGTTCGACGAGACCTCCGACGCGGAACAGGAGGACCGGGCGATTCAGTCGCTGGAGGTGCCCACGGGCCGCTACGCGGTCGAGGTAGCCGTCGAGGACGGCGCCAGCGGACGAGCGCTCTCGCGCCAGCTGGGTGTGGTCGTTCGTGACGTGACGGGCACCGAGGTCACCATTTCGGATCCGCTCCTCCTCAGCGCCTACGACCCCGCCGCGGGCTCGTCGGCGCCCATCGTCGGCGCTACGATCTCGACGGAGATCGACCAGTTCTGGGTCTCCTACGACATCCACGCCGCAGAGCCGACCGACCTCCAGGTGACCTACGTGGTCACCGAGCAAAGCCGTGTCCGCGAGCGCCCATCGTTCGGTGCGCTTCTCGGGCTGGCGCCGCGCCAGCAGGCCGAGCTCGGCACGCCGGTGGCCGTCAGCGAGCCGCTGGCGGTGGAGACGGGACGCACGCCAGCGGCCTTCCGCATCGAGACCGAGGCGCTCCAGGTGGGGGACTACACCCTGACGGTCCGGCTGGCGACGCCAGAGGGCGAGACTGTGACGTCGGTGGACAAGGCGTTTGCTGTGCGGTGGATGGGCCTCGACAGCCAGATCGCAGACCTGGACCAGGCCATCGACCAGCTTCGCTACGTCGCCAAGGAGGAAGAGTACCGGTCCATCCGTAACGCGCCGACGCCCGAGGAGCAGCGCCGCCTGTTCATGGCCTTCTGGTCCCAGCGCGACCCCTCCCCGGGAACGGCTCGCAACGAGCAGATGGAGCAGTACTACTTCCGTGTGGCGTACGCCAACGACCGGTTCAGTCGCTTCCATGACCGCGGCTGGAACACCGACCGTGGGGAGATCTTCATCGTGTTCGGCGAGCCAGACTACATCGAGGACCACCCGTTCAACTACGGGACGCGTCCCTACCAGATCTGGAACTACTACGGCCAGGGCCGTCGCTTCATCTTCGTAGACCAGACCGGAATGGGCGACTACGAGCTCCTGGTCGACCGCTGGGACCCGCGCACCCGGATGTAGGCCCGCTGGCGATCGCGCCCCGGACGACGCCATAGCTGGTATTCAGTCGCCAGCGGGTGCGTCCGCCGGGTCTGCGTCGCTCGGATCCCGGAGCTAGGTGAATGCCCCGCTGGCGTAGATCCAGGGTGTGTGGACACCTGGCAACGTCGGGTCTGCTAGGTCTCCGAGCCCAGCCCGCCGTCCGGCAAGGCGACCCGAAACGTGGTGCCTTCGCCCTCCGTGCTCTCCACACTCATCTGTCCCGAGTGAATCTGGGTCACGATGTCGTAGGCGAGAGAGAGACCCAGGCCGGTCCCCTTGCCGGTGGGCTTGGTCGTGAAGAAGGGCACGAAGATGCGGTCGCGCACGTCGTCCGGGATGCCAGTCCCATTGTCGGCGACCTCGATGGTCACCTGGTGGCCGTCTCGCACCGTGCGGAGTGTCACCTCCGGGGTATATCCGCTCTCGGCGACCGATGCCTGCTCGGTGACCGCATGGAATGCATTCGCCAGCAGGTTGATGAGCACGCGGCCGAACTCCTGGGGGACGATCTCGATCTCCCCAGCGTCCTCGGCGAAGTCACGGACGAGCTCGACCTGGAAGTCGGAGTCGTTGGCGCGCGCGCCGTGGAATGCCAGGTTCGCGTACTCATCGATGAATCGGTTGATGTCCACACGGCCGCGCTCGGAGGAGCCCCCGCGGCTGTGCATGAGCATCGAGCGTACGATGCGGTCTGCGCGCTGCCCATGTTCTCGAATGCGCCGGGCGTTCTCCTGAAGGTTCTCGATGAGGTCCTTCACGTCGTCGAGAACCGCGCTGGTTGGGCGCTCGCCGGCGTCGGACATCTCCTCATGCAGCTCGTCCGCGAGCTCGACGGACAGGTCGGCGAAGTTGTTGACGAAGTTGAGCGGGTTCTTGATCTCGTGGGCGATGCCGGCGGTGAGCTGTCCCAGCGACGCCAGCTTCTCGCTCTGGACGAGCTGGTTCTGGGTCTGCTGGAGATCGTGGAGCGACGTTTCCAGTTGGCGGTTCGCCTCGGCGAGTTTCGCGTTGGCCGCCTCGACGTCCCGGGTGCGCTCCAGTTCGGCCGCCTTGCGATCGTTCTCGGCCTTGAGCTTGGCAGCCTCCGCCTGGGCCTCGCGTTGCTCCGCCTCAGCGGCATCGGCACGGAGTTCGGCCTCCCGGCGCTCCGCGCGGTCCCGTTCCTCGCGCAGGAGGCGCTTCCGCTGCCAGCGGTCGGCACGCACCAGGGCAAACACGCCGAGGGCGATGAACCCGAGGATGGACCACCACCGCCGCCACCACGGAGGCGAGACGACGAGGGCGAGCGAGGCCTGCGCCGCCCGCGGCATCTCTCCGAACCCGATGCCGTCGGCGTTGGCGGCTTGCACCTCGAACGTGTACCGTCCTGGTGGCAGCGCCGTGTACTGTGCCTCCCGCTGAGTACCGACCTCGCGCCAGTCGTCTGACAGTCCCACGAGGCGGTAGCGGTACGTGTTTTGGGTCGGTGCGGAGAAATGCAGGCCGGCGTACTGGACCGTGAGGTACCCGTGGTCGTGGTCCAGGTCGAGTTGCTCGGCGACGGACACGGGCACGTCGGTCCGTCCATTCTCTGGCGTCACAGGCTGGCCGGCGACTTCGACAGCCGTGATCGCGACCTGCGGCGGTGTCGTGTTGACGGCCGCGCTCTGCTCGGGGCTGAACGCCAGCAGGCCCCGCTGGCTGCCGATGTAGAGCCGGCCGTCCGGCCCGCGGGTGCCCGCAGCCGTGAGAGTCCGCTCGC
This sequence comes from Bacteroidota bacterium, assembly GCA_038744895.1. GTDB lineage: Bacteria > Bacteroidota > Rhodothermia > Rhodothermales > Rubricoccaceae > Rubrivirga. The sequence continues at coordinate 4,743 of JBCDLV010000138.1, forward strand.
CACCACCGAGTCCGGCCCGCGTCGAGAAGACACCCGTCAGCGGGTCCAGTCGCGTGACGCCGACGCTGGTGCTCACCCACAGGAGGCCGTCGCCGTCTTCGAGGATGCTGTAGACCTCGTCCGCAGGCAGGTCAGAGGACGCCGACCGGTACCGCTGCATGATCCCCGCGGGCACGTCGCGCGTGTCGAGACGGTGGAGCCCGCGCCGAGTCCCGATCCACAGGTCGCCGTTGGGCTGTGCATGGAGCCCGTGGATGTAGCCATCGGCAAGAGCCGAGGGGTCCGATTCATCGACTGGTAGGCAGGTAAACGACCCCTCGCCCGCCTGGCCGTCGAGGCGGCAGAGCCCGCTGGCGGTTCCGACCCAGAGCGCGCCGGCGGCGTCCTGCTCCAAGGAGACGACGTGGTCGTCCGGGAGTCCGCCGGGCGATGCGCCGAAGAAGCGGAGGTCCCCGCCGGCGGGGTCGTAGCGGCCGAGGCCTCCGGCCAGCGTCCCGATCCAGAGCGCCTCTGTCTCGTCGCTGTGGAGGGCTGCGACGGCGACCTCCCCATCGAGCGATACCGGCTCGGCGCGTCGATCACCGTCCAGCCGGAACAGACCCGCTGGCGTGCCGGCCCAGACCGTCCCGTCCTCGGACTCGTGGAGCGCTCGGATGGCCCGGATAGGCTCCGCGCCAGCGGGTGGCGACGCGCGCTGGAACGTCCGGCCGTCGAGGCTCCAGTCGAGAGAGCGCTCCGTGCCCACCCAGAGCACGCCGCTCCGCGTAGCCAGGACCGCGCGGACGTGGCTGTCGGCGAGGGTGGTCGGGTCCTCTGGGTCGTGGCGAAGTCGCGCCGCCGCGCCGCGTGCCCGGTCGAAGCGGTCGACGCCGTCGTACGTGGCGACCCACAGGATTCCCTGCCGGTCCTCGTACAGGGCCGATACTTCGTTGCCCGAGAGCGAGGTCGGGTCGTCCGGCACGGCCTCATACGTCTGGACGGACCCATCGGGCGCGACCCGTTGCAGCCCGCCGAGCGTCGCCACCCACACGGTCCCGCTGGCGTCCTCGTACACGTCGGTCACGTTCTGCGTGATGAGCGCGCCGCCGGTATCGATCGCCCTGAACCGGGAGGAGTCGGGGTCGAACGAGAGGAGACCGCCTCCAAACGTCCCGAGCCACAGGCCGCCCGCCGCACGGGGCCGGATGGCGGTGACGTAGAAACCGGACGGGAAGGAGATCGAGTCAGGCATGAAGCTCTGGATCCGGCCATCTCGGTCACGCCGTGCGAGTCCGTCCTCGGTCCCCACCCACAGGTCGTCGCCGTCGACGAGGAGGGAGACCGCAGACGGGTTGGGAAGGCGGTCCGTGTCGACGGTCTCGATGCGCCCATCCTGGGAGACCCGGGCTACTCCGTCCGATGTGCCTACCCAGGTACGGCCTGTGCTGTCGGGGGCGAGCGCCAGGATTTCGTTGCTGGAGAGCCCGTCGATTCGCGAGAAGCGGTCGCCAGCGGGGTCGTATCGGCTCAGGCCAGATCCGGTCCCGACCCACACGCTTCCGTCGACGTCAGGGGCGAGTGCCTGGACCACGTTGCCGCTGATCGAGGTCGAGTCGGAGTCGCGCTTGAACGTCTCCATCTCGATGCCGTCGTATCGCACGAGGCCTTCTCCCGTCCCGATCCAGATGAATCCCAGGGCGTCTTGGACCACGGAGAGCACGAGCGGGCTGGGGAGTCCCTGCTCCACGTCGAGGTGCCGAAACTCCAGGACGCCGTCCTCGAACGCGGCCTCCTGCTGGCGAGCGTCTACGCCGCGGACGTCGGAGAAGACCAGCGCCAGCCCGGCAGCGAGCGCCAGCGGGACGGCTCCCAGCAGACCGCGTGCACGCATGGCCACTACTGGAGAGCAGAAAGCGCGGTCGCCACCGCCGGCGGTACCGACGAGAACCGCAGGTCGGCCTCACAGCGGCCGTCGCCGAGGTCACGAACGTCGGTGACCTTGCCGTAGACGGGGCCCATGTCGTCGTCCAGCCCGAGGGCGGATGCGTCGAACGTGAGGCGCACATCCGCTCGCGAGTCGAGGCCTGCGGAGATGCGCGCGCGGGCGCCCGTCGGGGATAGGGCGACGATCTGGCCGGCATGGTCGTCGTTGGTGACCTCCTTGCCGTCGAGGACCGCGATGCCAAACGGGATCGGCGAGTCCAGTGTCGACGGCTCCGACGCAATGTCCGGGACCGCTCCGCCCATGACGCCGTCGACACGAGCGACGCTGTGGATGGCGATGGGCTCGTCGAAGCCCTTAACCGACACGCGGCGGGTGCTCTCCAGTTGGATCGCTCCCGTGCCTCCACCGGCACTTTGGTAGGTCGGGTCCGTGATGAGGACCTCGCCCGGTACGGCGAGCGTCTGCACGCGGGAAGTCAGGTTCACAGGGCTGCCCACGACGGCGTACTTCGCCCGCTTCTCGGAGCCGATGGTCCCGACGACGACCTCCCCGGTGTTGACGGCCGCCGTCATCTTGAGTGCGGGCAGGCCGCGGTTCTCCAACTCGGCGTTGACGTACGCCATCCGGGCTTGCATGGCGACCGCGCAGGCCGTCGCTCGGGCCGCGTGGTCCGCCATGCGCAGGGGGGCGCCGAAGATGACCAGCACGGCGTCGCCGATGAACTCGTCGATCGCCCCGTCGTGCTCGTCCACGACCTCCGTCATCGCGCCGAGGTAGATGTTGAGCAGTTCGACGACGCGCTCGGGATCGAGGCGCTCCGAGATCTGGCTGAACCCTGAGATGTCGCTCATCAAAACGGAGACCTCGCGGTTCTCCGTCCGCGCGATGGCCTGCGGATCGGCGAGGACCGCGTCGGCGATTTTGTCGGAGAGGTACCGGGTGATGGTCTGGCGGACGCGCTGGGCTTCCCGGTCCCGCTCCACCGCCTCCCGGGCGTGCCCGAGCGTGACCTGGAGATCCTTCATGTCGATCGGCTTGGTCAGGAAGTCGAACGCTCCCTTGTTCATCGCCGTCCGGATGTTCTCCATGTCTCCGTAGGCCGTCACGACCACCGACCGCATCTGCCGACCGAGCTCTCGCATCTCGCCCAGGAGCGTGAGTCCATCCATGCGCGGCATGTTGATGTCCGTCACGACGACGTCGACCTCAGGGTCGTTCTGGAGCACCTCCAGCGCTTCCACGCCGTCGGATGCGAACTCCAGCGCGACATCCCCGGCGCGTACCTGAGAGCGGAACGTCTGCCGAATGAGCGGCACGAGGTCCGGCTCGTCGTCGACGAAGAGAATCTTGATCGCCTCGGTCATGGGCGTGGGGAACGGCCGAAGGTAGTGGCTGTGGCGCTAAACGTCGGATCCGGTGGGGAGGTCTCACCTCCGCTGGCGAGTTCGTCGTGGACCGGAAGGAATGGGTGAAAGCATGTGCACGGGATACGGTTCGCGACGGGCTCTGGGTTCTGGGCACAGTCGCATTGATCCCACCACACCGTGACGACCACCACACGCGGCCTCGTGGCCGCTTTCCTCCTCGCCCTCGTAGCTCCGGCCACGGCCGAAACGGCAGACTCCACAGAAGCGATTCCCTCTTTCGTCTGGGTCGCGGAGGACGCCCAGGCTCGCGCCCTCGTCGTCGCCGCCGAGACGGAAGAGGATATCCATCGCCAGCGGGTTCTCGCCTCCACAGCCCTGGCGGCCGCGGAGTCGCTCGTTCCGCGCACCGCACGGGCGCTCGTCCAGCGGGCCCAAGCGGTCCACGACGAGCACCACCTCCCGGATGGGACCGTGAGGCCCGCTGGCGACATCCTGGCGACCCGTGCGGCGCTCGCCGCTGAGCACGCTCGCGCCGACGGCCCTGATTACCTGTTCTACCCTGCTGCCGC